>JBOHRZ010000024.1:0-14590 GCA_050732975.1 Gemmatimonadales bacterium | reverse complement strand
GGCCGGCGCGCTGGGATCGCGGCTGTATGGAGTCCGGATCGACACCAGTGAGACGATGGTCGACGCGTCGATGATCCCGCGGATGGGCCGCATGAAGCCGACCGGGGTAACGCCACAACTGGTGCAGAACGTCCGCGACGCGCTCGACAAGGCCGGGCACGATCACGTCCGCATCGTGGTGTCAGGTGGATTCACCGTGGAGAAGATCCGCGATTTCGAGCGTCAGAGCGTGCCGGTGGATGCCTACGGCGTCGGATCGTCCCTCTTCCGGGGACGGTTCGATTTCACCGCCGATGTGGTGCAGCGCGAAGGGAAGCCGTGCGCCAAGGTCGGCCGGGAATACCGGCCGAGTCCGAGGCTGGAGGACGTGAAATGAGAGAAGGAGAGAAGTGAGAAGTGAGAAGTGAGAACGCGCAAGGAGGGCGAACGGTGAGTGGTGTCATATGCTGGGACGTGGACACGCAGAATGACTTCATCCGGGCCGATGGGAAGCTCTCCGTTCCCGGGGCGGAGGAGATCGTTGCCAATCTCGAATTGCTCACCGACTGGGCCCATCGGTCGGGGACGCGCATCGTTGCCAGCGCTGACGATCACGACATCGGGCACGCGGAGATCAGCGACCATCCCGACTGGACTATCACCTTCCCGCCGCACTGCATGCGCGGCACCTCGGGCCAGAAGAAGATTCCCGAGACGGAACTCCACGATCCGCTGATTATCCAGCCGGTTCCGCTCGACGCCTCCGACGTAGCGCGCGATGTGCGCGCGCATCAGGGAGACATTCTCCTCAACAAGCCCGGAACCGACGTCTTCCGCTGGAATCCCAACGCGGCAACCGTGCTCACCGGGTTGGCTCCCGACCGGGTGATCGTGTACGGCGTTGCGACCGATATCTGCACCCGGGCCGCGGTGGCGGGCATCGCCGCGTTGCGTCCCGAGGCCGAGCTGGTGATCGTGACCGATGCGATCCGTGGCATCGACGCCGAGGAAAGCGCCCGCCTCCTCGACGAATGGCGCACGGCAGGATTCGACCTTCAACCGACGGCGATGGTGATCACATGACGCTCTCAGGCCGCTTCTTCCTTCCCGGTCCGGTCGAAATCGACGCCGTGGTGGCGCAGGCAATGCTCCGCCCGATGATGGGGCATCGCGGTGTGGAGGCGGGCAACCTGGTGGCGAGTTGCCAGCCCGGTTTGCGCGCCTGCTTCGGCACCGAACGGCCGGTGATGATGATCACCGGCTCGGCCACGGCGATGATGGAGGCGGCGGTCAAGGCCGCCGTGCGCGAACGCGCGCTCTGCATCGTGAGCGGAATATTCGGCGAGCGGATGGCGTACACTATCGAGCACAATGGCAAGGAAGTGGTGCGGCTGCACGTGCATCGCGGCGACGTGCTCCTTCCCGATCTGCTGGATACGATGCTCGACGGCCCGCCTTTCGACACCGTGACGATGGTCCACTCGGAGACGTCGACCGGAGCGCTGGCGCCGGTCGAGCTGCTCCTGGAGCGGCTGCGCAAGGTCGAGGATGTGATCACCATTGTCGATTGCGTGAGTTCCCTCGCAGGGATTCCGGTCGAAGCTGACCGCTGGGGCGCCGACTTCGTCCTGACCGGGTCGCAGAAGGCGATCGGCATCCCGCCCGGGCTCGCGTTCGGCGTGGCGAGCCAGCGGTTTCTCGACCGGGCGCAGACCATCGAGGATCGCGGATTCTATCTGGATGCGATCGATCTCTTCGACGCCGCCTCCGAGTCGCGCTTCCCGCAGACACCGGCGCTTCCGGTTGTCTACGCGCTGGAGAAGCAGATGGAGCGCATCATGAAGGAAGGACTCGAGGCGCGATTCGCGCGGCATCGGGTGATGCGGTCGAAGATGGAAACCTGGGTCGACAGCCATAAGCGCTGCCGGATCTTCGCGCCGCCCGGATATCGGGCCGACACCGTCACCGCGCTGGTGGTTGACGAAGGAAAGTCGGCGCGGACCATCGCCCATACTCTCGCCGGCCAGGGGTGGCAGGTCGCCCTGGGAATCGACGAGGACGAAGACCGGGTCATCCGGATCGGGCACATGGGTGACCTGATGCCGGAGCAACTTGATCCTCTCTTCGCGGTATTGGAGCCGCTGCTGTGAGCGGCCGTTCCGCCGCAAGCCATTATCACATGGGCGGTTAGCGTCTCTCCGCCGGGCACCAGGACGTCTCCCGAGTTAACGTGGCGATCGGCATCCCGTCGTTGTGCTGTGCTCGACAACGGACCGATGGTCCACCAGGTATCCGACTGAAGAGGCTCACGATCATGCACCGCTTAACGACCATTATCGCCGCCGGCGCCCTCGTCCTGGCCGCCGCATGCAGCAGCGATAGCACCACGACGACCGGCACCACCGACGACACCACGATCACCGCCGACCTCGCCCCCGTTCTGGCGGACGGCGTTGCGGACGACGTCGACCTGATGGCCGGGATGGACGGCGGCGTCGGCAACATCGCGGGTGCGCCCGGCGTGTTTGCCAGCCTGTCCGGACCGGGGAAGTGGCGGCCGCATCTCACTGGCTGCACCTTCGCCGATGGTTCGTTCACCTGTCCGGCCACCCGCGCCAACGGCCTGACGGTGACCCGGACGATCACCTTCCTCGATGGCAATGGCCAACCGATGGACGCCTACGACTCGCTGCTCACCGCGTCGATTCACGTCGTAGCCGAGATCAGCGGCGACAAGACGCATGGCCCGTGGAGCGCCACGGTCGACCGTCATCGCGACTTCACCATCACCGGCCTGCTCGGCACCGAGACCACACGCACTGTCAACGGCACCGGCAACGGGACGGTATCGCGGTCGCGCTCTACCGCCAACGCGCGCTCGTATGATCTCACCTGCTCGAGCACGATCACCAACGTGGTATTCCCGGTGCGGAGCGACGATGGCGGCAACGGGTGGCCGGAATCGGGAACCATCAGCCGTACCTGCACCATCACCGTCACCGCGGGCCCGAATGCAGGCAAGACGATCACCCGCACGGTGGTGATCACCTTCGACGGACCCTCGACGCCGAGCGGCACGATCGACGGCACGCCATTCATGTTCGATCTCACCGCGAGGAGCGCAGCGAAGCGCTAGCAGACAAGCGATAGAGGATAGAGGATAGAAGATAGAAGAAGGGCCCGGTGGTCGTGATCGTTTCGACCGTCGGGTCTTTCTTCTATCCTCTATCTTCTATCTTCTATCTGCGCTCCTTGCTTATCTTCTCGCATGGCCGAGTACGACCCGCATGTAGTGGAATCGAAGTGGCGCGCGCGCTGGCGCGAGCAGCGTACCAACGAGCCGGATCTCGACCACTCGACGCGCCCCTTCTACAACCTGATGATGTTCCCGTACCCGTCGGCGGAGGGGCTGCACGTGGGCAACCTCTTCGCCTTCACGGGCGCGGACGTGTATGGCCGCTTCAAACGGATGCAGGGCTGCAACGTCTTCGAGCCGATCGGGTTCGACGCGTTCGGGATCCACTCGGAGAACTTCGCGCTCAAGCTGGGCATTCATCCGGCCGAACTGATCCCGCGGAACATCGCCAACTTCACCCGCCAGCTCGAAGCGATGGGCGGGATGTTCGCCTGGGAACACGTCCTTTCGACCACCGATCCCGAGTATTACCGCTGGACGCAGTGGGTTTTCCTCCAGCTCTTCAAGCGAGGGCTCGCGTACCGCAAGAAGGGCGCGGTCAACTGGTGCCCGACCGACAAGACCGTGCTCGCCAACGAACAGGTGATCGCCGGGGCGTGCGAGCGCTGCGGGTCGATGGTGGAACAGCGGGTGCTGGAGCAGTGGTACTTCCGGATCACCGAGTACGCCGAGCGGCTGCTCGCCAACCTCGATGATCGCGCGAAAATGGACTGGTCGGCATCGACAGTTCAGGCGCAGAAGAACTGGATCGGCCGGAGCGAAGGCGCGGAGATCCGCTTCCGTGTCGCCGGCGACGAGATCACGATCCCGGTCTACACCACGCGACCGGATACGCTGTTCGGCACCACCTTTCTGGTGCTTGCGCCGGAACACGCATTGGTGCCACACCTCACCACCGATCGGGAGCGTCAGTCGGTCGAGTCGTACCGCGCCCAGGCGGCGGCGAAAGACCTGGTCTCCCGCCGGGTGGGCGAGCGGGAGAAGAGCGGCGTGTTCACCGGCGCCTACGCGATCAATCCCGGGAATGGACGCGAGATTCCGATCTGGATCGCCGACTACGTGCTGATGGAATACGGCACCGGCGCGATCATGGCGGTGCCGGGGCACGACGAGCGCGACTTCGAGTTCGCGACGCGATTCGAGCTCCCCATCGTGCGGGTGATCGCCGAACCGGATGGTGACGCCGACGCGCCGCTCGACAAGGCATATGTCGACAACGCTCACGGGCACGTGGTGCATTCCGGTGAGTTCGACGGGATGACACCGCCCGATGCGTCGCGCGCCATCGTTCGCTGGCTGGAGGCGCACGCCGGCGGCATTGGATCGGTACAATACCATTTTTACGACTGGTGCATTTCGCGGCAGCGCTACTGGGGTCCGCCCATCCCGATCATCTATTGCGATCGCTGCGGCGCGGTGCCCGTGCCCGAGGAGCAGCTTCCGGTGCTGCTGCCGCCGATCGACGATTTCCGCCCGGACGATTCGGGGATCTCGCCACTGGCGCGACTGACGGACTGGTACCATGTCGCGTGCCCGCAATGCGCCGGGCCGGGGCGGCGGGAAACCGACGTCTCCGACACGTTCCTCGATTCAGCGTGGTACTTCCTCCGGTACCCGAGCACCGATTTCGACGACCGGCCGTTCGACGCCGAACGCACCCGCCGCTGGCTGCCAGTCACCAGCTACATCGGGGGGAACGAACACGCGGTGCTCCACCTGCTCTACGCCCGGTTCGTGACCATGGTGCTGCACGACGCCGGGCTGCTCGAGTTCGAAGAACCGTTCCGGCGCTTCCGGGCCCATGGGCTGATCATCAAGGACGGCGCCAAGATGTCGAAGTCGCGCGGCAACGTCGTCAATCCCGACGACTACATCGCGCGCTGGGGCGCCGACACGTTGCGCACCTACCTGATGTTCCTGGGACCGTTCCAGGAGGGCGGCGATTTCCGCAACGCGGGGATCAGCGGACCGCGCCGCTTCCTCGACCGGGTCTGGGAGCTCACCGGCCAGGCGCTCGACCCGGATTGCCGCGACGCCGAGATCCATCGCGCCGTGCAGATCAAGTGGCACCAGACCAAGAAGCGGGTCACCACCGAGATCGAGGCGCTGCACTACAACACCGCGATCGCAGCACTCATGGAGCTGGTCAACGCGCTGCGGGAGCAGAATTGCTTCGAGTACAATGTCGTAAGCGAACTGGTGCAGATGACCGCGCCGTTCGCACCGCACTTCGCCGAGGAATGCTGGGAAAGGTTGGGGCACCACGGATCGGTGTTTGATTCGGCGTGGCCGGCGTTCGACCCGGAGCTCACGGTGGCCGACGAAGTGACCCTGGTGGTGCAGATCAACGGCAAGGTGCGGGGCACCGTGACGGTGGGGCGCGACGCCGACGAAGTCGCCGCGCGCGCGGCGGCCGAGCGCGACGATGCGGTGCAACGGCATCTCGCCGGCAAGGCGGTGCGAAAGACGATCTACGTGCCGAACCGCCTGATCAATTTCGTGGCCTGATGGCCGCACCGATCGGCTTCGACGACTTCACCAGAGTCGACATTCGGGTCGGACGCGTGGTCGCCGCGCGGCTCAATCCGGCCGCGATCAAGCCGGCGTTCCACCTGGAAATCGATTTCGGCCCCGACATCGGCGTCAAGCATTCCAGCGCGCAACTCACCGTGCACTACGCGCCCGGGGAGCTGGTTGGCAGGCTGGTGATCGCGGTGGTGAACTTCGCGCCTAGGCGAATCGCCAGCGTGAAGAGCGAGGTGCTGGTATTGGGAGTCCCCGACGCCGATGGCGCGGTGATCCTGCTCCGCCCCGACCTCGATGCGCCGCTCGGCGGAAAGATGTTCTAGCGCGGCGCGGGCCTTCCCTCGATATGCGCCTTGAGGTGCTTGAGTTCGTCTTCGGACATCAACCGGATCGAGGCCGTGAGCACCTTCGCGGTCACGTTGATCAGCGCGCCACCAACCTTGCCGCCGGTGTCGCCGCGCACGGCGCGCAGCGAATCGATCCCCGGCGATTCGACGGACGTGATGATCACGGTGGAATCGTTGCTCGGCACCAGCGAATCGCGACGCACCACGGAAGAAAGTCCGATTGAATCGCCGCGCATTTCGAACACCAGCAGCGACGGCCGCTGCACCTCATTGACGATCCAGGTCACCTGCTGGCGACGCGACCCACGCAACCGCTCGAAACGAAGCGTGTCGCCCGCGGCGACGATTCCCGGATGTGGCGCGGTGACGCTGGTACCGCTACCCATCCATACCACCATCGAGTCGGGATTGGCGAGCGCGTCGAACACCCGATCGCGCGAGGCGGCGATGGCGACCGCGGCGGTGTTTCCCCCCGACGTGATCCGCTGGTAGCCGTACCAGCAGAATCCGGCGACGACCACCAGCAACGCGAGAGCCGCACCCACGATCCACTTCCACATCCAGGGCCCCGAAGGAGAAAGAGCGGGCTTCAAGGTAATCGTGGGTTGCAACCCGCGACCGCGCCACCCCGTCAGGCATCTATAATGCTGCCATGAATCGAGCCATCCCCATGGACGTGAGCTCCGTCTCCGCCGAAACCGAGGGCGTGATCGCCAGGGCCCGCCTCGGCGACCCCGTCGCTCTGGAGGCCCTCTACCGAGCCCATTCGACCGCGGTCTACAACCTCGCCCGCCGCATATGCCGCACGGCCGAAGACGCCGAGGATGTGCTCCAGGAGACCTTTTTCGAGGTATGTCGTAGCATACGCAACTACAGGGGCGACGGCTCAATCTGGGGATGGATCAGGTCGGTTGCCTCAAGCAAGGCGCTGATGCGCCTTCGTCGCAACAAGTATCGTCAGACCGATGAACTTGATGACGATTTCGCACCCGCCCGCAGCATCCCGACCGGGCTGACGATGGATCTGGAATCGGCATTGTCGCGACTATCGGATACCGCACGGGCCGTGGTCTGGCTGCACGACGTCGAGGGCTTCACCCACGAGGAGATTGCCGGGCAGATGGGGCGCACGGTGAGCTTCTCGAAGTCGCAACTGGCGCGCGCGCACGCCCGGCTCCGGACTTGGCTGGGCGAGGAGATGGTCGCTCCATGAGCACGGCTCACCTTACCATGGAGCAACTGCTGGTGCTCCGGGATTGCGACCGGAGCGAGCCGGGGCTGGAGCAGGTGCAGAGCCACTTCGCCGAATGCGGTCATTGCCAGAGCGAACTCGAGCGGCTGCATCAGCGGACGGCCCGGCTCCGGGCCTTGCCGACACTGATGCCGGCGCAGAACCGGTTCCCCGCCGTCCGCGAGCGCCTCACGGTGGCACGGCACCGGCGCCGGGTACGCACCGGCGCCTGGGTGGGGTTTGCCGCGGCCACCGCGCTGGTCGCCACGGTGATCGGTCCGGCAATCGTGCACCCGCCGCGGCTCGACGCCGAGCAGCAGATCAAGACGGAGATGGACAGGTCGCGCGAGCTGGAGCAGACGCTCAACGCCTGGCACCCGGAACAGCGGATGACCGACGGCCGGACCGCGGTCGTCGTCATCCAGCTGGAGAATCGGATCGCCGATCTCGACGCGCGCATCGCACAGACAGAGCGGCGTGACAACAACCGCCAGCTCAAGCAGGAACTGGAACTCTGGCAGGAGCGCGTCGGGCTGATGAACGCGCTGCTCGATGTGCACCTGACCAACGCCAGCAACGTGGGCCTCTGATGGCGCCACAGGAAGGAAGACCGACGATGCGCAATCTCATTGTTCTGGGGCTCTGCGCCTGTGTGACGGCGACCGCCGCGGCCCAGACCGAGGTGATCATCCGCAGTCCGGGGCGGCAGGACCAGGTAATCTCCCTCGACTCGACGCGGCGGATCGCCGAAATGCGCGCCACGATCGACAGCATAGTCCGCCGCCAGGAAAAAACGATCGAAGCGCTTCGCGGGCGGACCAAGCTGATGATGGACACGCTGTACACGAAGACGCTGGCACTGCAGAGCGGCGACCTTGCCGCGAAGGCCCGCACCGGATTCGTCAGGCTCGAGAGCAACCTTGCCGCGATGGCGCAGCAGCCGCACCTCGGCGTCTGGGTAGACACCCGTCCGCGTGACAGCGACAAGTATGGCGCGTATGTGCAACTGGTGACGCCGGGGAGCCCTGCGGCCAGGGCGGGGATCGTTGCGGGCGACGTCATCACCAAGGTCGCCGGCAAGTCTCTTACCGACATGAAGAGCGACAACCCGGAGGAGTCCGGTCCGGGGATGCGGCTGATCGCCATCATTTCGAAGCTGCAGACCGGCAAGACGATCGAGGTGGAGCTGCGCCGGGGCAACGATACGAAGACCGTCAAGGTGACGCCGGTCGAGGACAACACCATGACGCTTGCGACGCGGGTGCCGGGAAGTCCGTTGATGTTCGGCGACGTGCCATTCGACGTTCGCGGCAGCGCTGTTCCCATGCCATCACGGGCGTTTGCTCCGGGCAGCAACCTGCAGATGTTCACCGAGAATGGTCCGGGCGGATCGTTCGCCTACGCCTTCGGCACCAGCAACCTGTTCGCCAATTACGAGCTGGCGCCGATGAACGAGAAGCTGGGCAGCTATTTCGGGACCAGTGAGGGTGTTCTGGTGGTCAACACCGTGAGCGAAAGATCGCTCATGATTCGATCCTACACCGACCGCGACGACTCGATGACGGTGAGACTCCGCGGCGATTCGATCGCCACGAAAGCAATCGCCGGTGCCGGGGTCGCCAGGAGCCGGGCCGATACGTTCGATGAACGAGGTATGCGCACCGGCAACCAGCTTGGCCTCGAACCCGGCGACGTGATCGTCTCGATCGACGGGCGGAAGGTGAATTCGCCGAGCCAGCTGATGCGGATCGTGGCCAGCTACGACCGCGGCGACAGTTTCAAGCTGCAGTATATGCGGCAGAAGCGCGCGGAATCGGTCGATGTGAAAATGCCCTGATGGAAGCCTCTCCTCAGGGTTGCCGGCGGGGCGGCGATGCGAATCGCCGCCCCGTTGCGCAGAGAAAGTCCAGTGAGAAGTGAGAAGTGAGAAGTGAGAAGTCGGCGAGGCGTCGCGCCGCGGCGACTCGCGGCATTCGCCATAATGCCGACCTTGTACACTTCTCCCTTCTCACTTCTCCCTTCTCACTTCTCGCTCTCCCATTCTCCACAGCACTGCGACAACGAAATACGCCGCGACAGCGGCGACGGTGACGTCACTGAGAAAATGGGCGCCAGCGAGGACCCGGCTGACCGCGGTGCCGGCGGCGAGGCCGAGCCAGACCGGCCATCCCCTGGGATACATCCGGCAGAGGACCCACGCCGCGGCGAACGCCACGATGGCATGACTGCTGGGAAGGCCGAAGTCGACGCCCTGAAAGGGCCGGTCGGTGAAGGCACGGAAGTAATAGTGGCCGTCGTGCAGACCGGGACGTTCGCGCCGGATCAGCACCTGCAACACGGCGCAGATGGCGCCCGCCGCGGTCGGGATCAGGGCGAGGCGCAGGGCGCCCCTCGTGTCGCGAGTCGACAGCCAGAGACCCGCCGCGATGATCAACCAGGTCGGCAGGAACCCCGCGGTGCGGAGCATCCGACCCCAGTCGCGGTCGTAGACCGTCCGGTCGACAAGGTGCTGCCATGCCCACCGGTCGAGCAGGTGCGCCACGATAATCGCCGCAATGCTGATGAGGGCGACGCGGGTAAGCGGCCGCATCGGTCCAATATATTCGGACGATGAGAATCCCCGGCGTACTGGCTGCGGCGCTGATGCTGGCCCCGGCCGCCGCCGCCGCGCAGGACATCCCGCCGTACGTCCCGGCCAATCCGCTGCTCGAATCGCGCAGCGCCCTGTATGCCCAGCCGTTCATCTCGCCGCACGCCGGATGGCAGGTCCGCTTCCTGAGCGACTATTACAACGCCGTCGAAGTGGCCCAGAGTCCGCCGCCGGTACGGCAAACGGTCTTCGATGCCGAGGTGCTACAGGCCGATGTCTGGGTGACGCGTGACATCACGCCGCGGATCTTCGTGATCGGCAACGTGCCGATCCGGGGCGGGTACAACGGTTTTCTTGATCCGGCACTCAACTGGTATCACAAAGTGATCGGGCTGTCGGTGCCCGCGCGCGATGAGCTGCCGATCGACAAATTCCAGTGGAACTTCGCGCTCCCGGATACCGCCGTCACACGAGCCCGGCCCGGCACCTTCATTGGTGACGTGCGCGCCGGCGCCGGCCTGCGAGCCGGGCGCATCGAGTTGATCGCGTCCGTGACACTCCCCACTGCGACCGTTCACGACGACGGCTGGACCCGCCACGTCGTCGGAACGTCGCTCGACGCCAGCGCCGATCTGCTGCGCAACTCGCGCCTGGTGCTCAACGCCGCCGCAACAGTGGGATTCACTCCAGTGTCGGGTGCGTTGGCGAAGTACCAGCGCGCCACGTTCGCCGCCGGTCTCGTTGCGGCGCGCTGGCGCTTTGCCGGTCAGCAGGCAGTCTTCGCAACCATCTGGCTCCAGTCGCCGAACTGGAAGGGTACCGGATTCACTGCGTTCGGCGATCCGGAATTCGCCACCGACTTCGGATTTCTGCTCCGCCTCAAGGGTGACTGGCCCGAACTGCAGCTCGGCATGACGCAGGACCTCGATCCCCACGGACCCGCCATGGATGTCGGCCTGACGATCGGAGTGGTGTGGTAACAAGGACAGGAGAGAGCAGGGACAGTGGGAAGCGACGGAAGTGACGGAGGCGACGGAGGAGAGAGATGGAGGAGACGAAGATGACGGAAGTGGTTTCCGATCGGGGATCCACCTCCGTCTCTTCCATCGCCTCTGTCTCTCTCCTCCGTCACCTCCGTCTCATCGGTCGCCTCAGCCTCCCCGCTCTCCCCGCCCTTCTGTACTACCTCGCGTCAGCTCGCGCCGAGCGGCGCCCGTTGCATCGCGGCGCGCAAGGCCCGGTGATGCCGCCAGAGCCAGCCCCACATGACCGCACCGGCCAGGATGTTGGCACAGAGCACGCCGATGAACGGGAACATCCCGCGGACCACTTCCGATCCGACCCACAGCACGCCGTAGAAGAAGAGGACGAATGCCACCATCACCTGCAGGACGGCGTACCGCGCCAGCGCGCTGGTTTCGGATGCCCGTACCAGCGCCGCGAGCAGCAGGCCGAACGCGATGAACGCGCCGAAATGGAAGACGGTGTAGACCAGGATCGCCGCGGTGTCGGGCGTGCTTGAGATCGGCGTGTGGAGGATGAACCCCTCACCCAGGACGCTCGGCGTCATCAGGACCCGACCCCGGACCAGGTCGACGATGAAATAGAAGAGTGCCACCACCGCGCCACCCAGCAACCCGGTGATGATCCCCTCGCGGCGTGATGCGGCGTCATGGCGCGGATGCGTTACATACGGTTCGGCCATCGTTCCTCCATGTCGGGGAGCTTACCAAGGAGACGACCCTCCCGCAGGTCACGGCACGCGGTCGGCCGCTCCCTCCCCGAAACAGAACTGCTCCAGGTTGCGCATCAGGAATTCGCGCGCCTGGGGCTGGTGGGGCACCAGCGCGTAATGATTGATAAGCTGCTGCTGGGTCTTGAGCCAGTCGGCCCAGCACGTCCTGCAGATGGAATCGTAGATCCGCTGGCCAAGTGGCGTCGAAAACGGCTTGAACGCCTGTCGCTCATCGTCGCGGCCGCAGCGGATGCAGTGCAGCGTGCTCATGCCGGGAAGTTACTGCGCGGCTATTCGCCCCGCTTGAGCGCCTTGACGCCGCTGGCCGTCCCCAGCCCCGTGGCGCCACCTACCAGCAGCGCGCTGCCGGCGCCGACCAACGGCAGGATCGCGACCACCGGCAGCAGGATGATGAAGGCGCCGATGAACACCAGCCACGGCGCGACCGGATTGCGCACCGAGTCGACGAAGCGGAGCCGGTTGCGGACGAACTCCCGGGCCACCCCGAAGGCAAAGATGCCCGCCACCACCGTGACGACGAAACCGATCAGCGAGAACAGCGAACCGATGAAATGAAACATCGATCACCCGAGTCAGAAGACGTGTTCCAGTACGGAACACGGGCAGGAAAGATTCAGTTCCCGCCTAGTGCCTGAAAAGGTAGGCCACCTTGACGAAGAAACCGTCCACTTCCCGAGTAAGGTCGCCGAGGGAGAGGGAGCGGTCGCCCTGGAGAGTGGACCCGTACCCGAGGAAGACCACAGTTCCGGGATTGGGCTGGTACGAGGCCAGCCAGTCGACCCGAAGGGAATCGCCATGGGTTGCGGCGGCGGGCGTACCGCCAATCGCAAGCGGGAGTCCGCTGACCGGGTCGAGCAGGGCCGCCTGGCGTTGCGAGCGGTATTGCGCCACCACGCGAAAGAACAGCGCCCGATTGGGTTGGAATTCGATCTTGAGGCGGGGGAGAACCGTGCGGCCGAATTCGCTGCCATCGCGGCTGCGTACCAATCGGGAGTATGCAAGGGTACCGAAGATCCGCAGTGAACCTGTGGCGCGCACCGTGACGGTCGCGCTGACGTTGATCGAACGTCCGCGCGCCGCCTCGGGAAAGATCGTCGTGGCGCCGGCGGTGACGTTGAGCGAGGCTTCGTAATGCTGGAAGAGCGGCGTCGCGACAGTGATGCCGCCGTTGGCTTCATCGAAGACCCCGCGGGGCAGCGTGAAGGCGGTGGTTCCCCCGGCAGGCTGCATCACGCCGTACTGAGCGTAGCTGGCGGGATCGAATCGCACGTAGGCATCGGCGGCGGCACCGCTGACGTTCCAACCGCCACGCAGGCGCAGCGACCAATTCATGTCGACGTCCCCCTCGATGGGGCGTCGGTGGAGGAAATCGTCGTAGCGCCAGATCGCCGGCAATCCGCCATAGACGGTGAACTGCTCGACCAGCGCGCCGCGGCGGCCGTACCACGAAAAGCGATTGAATCCGTGGCCGCTGACAACGCCGGTGCGCGGCACGAAGCCGCTGCGGGCCACGAAGTCCTGATCGATTCCGGTCAACAGGTAGTTGAAGCCCCAGGCGCGGCCGGTGCGGTCGTACTCGAGGTCCCAGAGCGGTGCGGTCCGCGTGGCGCCGCCGGCCGAGTCCCGGGTCGCCGACCCCGCCAACTGGGCCTGCACATAGTAGACGCCGCCGAAGAGCAGCCGCGTGTCAGCCGAAGCGACACGATTGAACGCTCCGTTCCCCTCGCGGTCGGTGACGGTCAACCCGGCGATGGAGTTGGCGCCGATGTCGTGCCGGACCCGGGTGAGGTTGGCGAGCTCGTCTTTGCCGCCGCCAATCTCGTCGATGGCGGTGAGTTGGGCCACCGTCCACGGACCGAACTTGCCGGTAAGCTTCACTCCGCCGGCCGGATCGGCGATGGTCCGGGTGTACACCAGGTTGTTCGGCGCCGCGAAGAGCTCGATGCCCTGCAGAAAGAACGGCCTCCGCTCGGGATAGTAGAGGGCAAAGCGCTGGTTGATCGTTACCAGTCCCGCGTCGGCTTCGACCTGCGAGAAATCCGGGTTGACGGTCGCATTCAGCGTCATGCTGGTGAAGCCGAGCTGCAGGTTGCCGCCGACGCTGGGCTGGACCGCATCGCGGTGAAAGGTGCCCGCCGCGGTGCGCTCGCCGGGAATCTGTGCGGTGACTTCCGGCTCCAGCTCGGTGACCACGCCGCGGTGGATGTCGTGAATGCCGGTGATGGTGCCCTCCTGCGCCAGGAACGACTCGCTGGCGCGGCGCACATCGGTCCAGGTGTCTTCGTATCCGGTGCGCTGGGTGATCCGGTCGACATTGATCCCCCAGGTCTGCTTCCCGCCGCTGGCGTACCGCAGCGACTTGAACGGAATCCGCATTTCGATCACGTAGCCGAAGGCGGTACGCTGTCCCTTGCTCTGATAGATGAAATCGGGACTCCGATCGATGGTCCCCGCTGTGAAGCTGCTCGCGGCGAAGCCCGACTCGCTGCGCACACCGTCGTCCTGGATTCCCAGCGGGTTGCTTCCGAAGAAGTACGCGCGGCGCCGATCGTTGAAAGTGTCGAGGTAGATGGTGATTTCGTCTTCGCTGCCGAGATTGTCGCGATTGGCGACGGTGGCGTGGACCTGGGACGGCTCGCGGTCGTAGGCGCGGATGCCGAAGAAGATCGCCGTGGGCGAATACCAGACCAGGACGACGGTCGAGTCCTCGGCGGGGCGGGCGTCCACCGGGTGGTATTGATGAAAGCCGTCGAGGCGGGCGGCCTGCCGCCAGACCGGCTCGTCCAGCACGCCGTCGACGGCGATCGTGGTGTCGATCCGGGGAATCGCGATGGACGGCGCCTGCGCCGGAAGCCGGGCGAAACAGACCGCGATCAGGAAGAGGGCGCGACGCACGGCGCAAAGATAGAAGGAGAGAAGAAGAAAAAGAGAAAAGGAGAGAAGGGCGTTGCGTCTCCTTCTCTCC
>JBOHRZ010000023.1:0-15116 GCA_050732975.1 Gemmatimonadales bacterium | reverse complement strand
GCGCGAGACGTTGCCAAGGATCGCCGGCGCGGTGGGAAGATTGCCGCCGATCGCCGTGAAGTTGAACGGCGTGATGGCGTAGACGAATCCTTCGAGCGGACGGTGATCGAGCCGGTTCCAGACTCCGGGCACCGACATCGGCTGCTCGTGCATCAACCGTTCGGCGAAGTGCACGTTGAATCGAAGGAAGTCGGCGAGTTCGCACGCGGCGTCGATCTCGGCCTGGTGACAGGTCTTCCCCTGCCCGAGCATGGTGGCCGCGTTGATCCGTTGGCGCCACGGACCGGCGAGCAGGTCGGCGGCGCGAAGGAAGACGGCGGCGCGATCGACGAATGGCCAGTGCTGCCACTCGCGCTGCGCCGCGACGGCGCCGTCGATGGCGTCCTGCAGCAGCGCCGCGGAGGCCTGGTGCGCGGTGGCCAGCCGGCGCTGGTGGCGCTGCGGCGACGTGATCGCCACGGCTTTCCCGCTGGTATGCTCGCGTCCGTCGACCACCACCGGGATCTCGGTGACTCCGGCGCCGAGTTCCTTGAGTCGACTCTGCAGCGCAGCGCGCTCGGCCGAACCGGCGGCGTAGCTCAGCACCGGCTCGTTGATGGGGACGGGAATGTTGCCGATCGCGCTCATCGTTGTTCTCCGCGGCTGAATCCGGCCGGAAGGGTAGGCCGGGGCGCCGCGGCGGACAAGGATGACCGCGGGCACCGGAGCGCGTTACCTTTCGGCCGACTTCGTTGGAGAGTTCGAGAATGCGTCGCCTGGCATGGATTCCCCTGCTGCTGCTCATCGCCGCCTGTCCCACATACGACAGGTACAAATACGTGTCCAGCCAGAAAGGGCTGATGTCACCCGACGAGTTTGCGCGGTACGGTCCGGACCAGGCGATCAGCATGGCGATCGGACGCGAATTCGGGCACGCCCATAGCGGCAGCACCGCGGCCGACTTCGCTCGCCAGGCCGGGGCCGCGATCGATTACGCGAAAAAGTTCCCGCAGGTCAAGAACGTCGTGGCCGACACCCTCGGATACCGTCTGGTCGTCACCTTCACCGACGGCTGGACGACGCAGGTCACGCCGATCACCGATGGCAAGCGCGGCGACCAGACCGCGCATCTTCCCAAGGCGAACCAGGGCTCGCCAGCCTCATGACTGCGTGCGATGGCTTCTCCGCCCCTCACGCCGCCTGAGCACACTCCGGAGCTCCTCTATCTCCTGAGCGGTGACGCCGAGGATTTTGCCGAGGCGATCGAGGGGATGCGCGCCGCGGATATCGCGGAGGCGCTCAATCAGCTGCCAATCGAGGCCGCCACCCGGGTGATCAGCGCGCTGCCGTTCGAGCGCGCAGTGCAGCTCTTCGACGAGCCCGAGCTGGCGCGCCGGGGCGAGATCGTCGAGCAACTCCCGGTGCAGATCGCCGGCCCGCTGGTCGATGCCCTCTCCGCCGACCAGGAGGTCGAGCTCTACCGCGAGCTCTCGGCCGAGGGTCGCGCCCACCTGTTGCCGTTCCTGCAACCCGGCACCCGCGAAACGCTGCGGGCGCTGATGGATTACCCGGCGACCTCGGCGGGCGGCCTGATGACCACGGAGTTCGTGGGAGTGCCTGCCACCTGGACCGCAGGTGAGGTCAAGAGTTACGTGGCCGAAGTCGGCGACGCCAAGGAGACGGTGTACGCCATCTACGTCCTCGACCCGGGCCAGAATACGCTGCAGCGGGTCATCTCGCTGCGCGAGGTAATGATGGTCGCCGACGACACGCTGGTGACCGAGATCGGCGACGACCGTCCGCCCATCACCGTCGATCCGATGGTCGATCGCGAAGACGCCGCCCGGCTGATCTCCAAATACAACCTGCTGGCGCTCCCGGTGGTCAACGCGCAGCACCGGATGCTCGGCATCGTCACCGTCGACGACATGATCGACGCCCTGGTGTCGGAAAGCACGGAGGACGTGCAGAAGCTCGGCGGCATGGAGGCGATCGACGAGCCGTACCTGCAGATCTCGCTCGGTGAAATGGTGAAGAAGCGCGCCGGCTGGCTGGCAGTGCTGTTCGTCGGCGAGACGCTCACCGCGCAGGCGATGGGTCACTTCGAGCACGAGATCGCCCAGGCCACGGTCCTGGCGCTGTTCATCCCGCTGATCATCTCATCGGGCGGCAATTCCGGTTCGCAGTCGACGTCGCTGATCATCCGCGCCATGGCGCTCAACGACCTCGGGCTGCGCGACTGGTGGCGGGTGATGGTCCGAGAGATCCCCACCGGCCTGGCGCTGGGTTCCATGCTCGGCGCAATCGGGTTCTGCCGGATCCTGCTCTGGCAGTATCTCGCCGGCCATCATCTCGCTCTGGGCGGGCTGGCCCTCGGGCAGGACTACGGTCCCCACTATCTCCTCATCGCCGCCACCGTATTCTGTGCGCTGATCGGGGTGGTACTGTTCGGCTCGACGGCCGGATCGATGCTGCCATTCGCGTTGCGCCGTCTGGGGCTCGACCCCGCCAGCGCCTCCGCGCCGTTCGTGGCCACGCTGGTCGACGTCACCGGACTGGTGATCTACTTCACGGTGGCCTGGCTCATCCTTCGCGGGACTCTGCTATGAAGCGCTCCACGCTGTACACCATCGCGTTCCTGCTGGCCCTGACGGCGTTCCTCGCATGGTCGACGCTCTCCGCCCAGCGGGTGAGCTGCGAAGTCTGCGTCGCATTCAACGGTCAGCAGAACTGCGCCACGGCTTCCCACGAGAATGCCGTGGAGGCCGCACGAGCCGCCCAGACCACCGCCTGCGGACCGCTGGTCCACGGCATGAACGACGCGATCGCCTGCGACCGCCGGGCGCCGGTGTCGCAGAAGTGCCAGAACAAATGAGAAGTGAGAAGAGAAAAGTGAGAAGTGAGAAGGGAGAAAGGAGAAGTGAGGCTTGGCTGCCATAGCGGCAGGACGCCAGCGCTTCGCCCCTTCCTGCTTCTCACTTCTCACTTCTCTCTTCTCGCTTCTCTCCGGTTAGTTTTCCAGACATGTCTGCCTCTGACGCCGCGCGCAAGATGGAACGCAAGATGGAGGTCCTCCGGGACTTGGAGCCCGTGGTGCACGCGCTCATGGCGGAGCACGAGCAGAAACGGGAGCTGTGGTTTCCGGCCGAACTGCTGGCGGCGCCGGAGGGGACCGACGAGGAGCTGCATCTCAAGCAGTTGCGGGCACGGGTGGCCGGGTTTCCCGACGCGTGCCGAGCCGCGCTGGCGCTCAATACCCTGACGGAAGAAGGCCTGCCACATTTTCATCGGTTGATCGCCGTATATCTGGGCGACGCATCGCATTGGCGCGACTGGAACAACCTCTGGACCGCCGAAGAGGATCGCCACGGCACGGTGCTCTCCGAGTACATGCGCGACACGAGGGCCGTCGATCAGCGCAAGCTCGAGCAGCTCAAGTTCGAGTACATAAAATCCGGATTCAATCCCGAGTGGGACCGCGACCCGTATCGGCTGTTCGTGTACACCACGCTGCAGGAACGGGCCACGCAGTTCTCGCACGCCAACACCGGCCGGGTGGTCGACGAGTACGAACCGGTGCTGGGCAGCATCCTCGCCAGGATCGCGATGGAAGAGGCGCGGCACTTCACCTTCTATCGCAAGGTCTTCACCGAGATCCTCCGGCGCGATCCCAGCGAGGCGCTGCGCTCGGCGGTGCAGGTGATGCCGGCGATCGACATGCCGGGGGTGATGATTCCCGGCTTCCGCGAGTATGCCGACGTGATCCGGCGTTCCGGGATCTACGGCCCGCGCGACTACCTGCGCATCGTGCAGGATCAACTCGCCCACTGGCGGATCGAAGCGCTCGAGGGCCTCGACGAATGGGGCCGGCGCGCGCAGGAGCGGCTGCTGCAGATTCCCGAGCGGCTGCGGCGGATCGCCGAATTGATGGAGACGCGCACCCGGGCCAAGACCTTCGCCTTCGACGTTGCGTTCGCCCGCGAATTCATGATGGAGTAGCGGTTGTTCGACGTCATCGCCATCAATCTGGTGCGGGGCGTCCGCGTGCTGGTCGCGGCCGCCTTTGTGCTTTCGGTGATCGCGGCCCTGACCCACTGGGCGGTCCGTCGCGGCCAGCTCAATGCGTTCGGGGCATGGGCCCGGCTGGTGCGCCGCTGGAGCGACCCGGTCATGCGGCCGATCGAGCGGCGGCTGGTGCGGGTCGGCGCCAATCCGCAGGACGCGCCGCTCTGGTTGGTGGGGATCGCCGTGGTCGGCGGCCTGCTGGTCATCGCGTCGGTCGATTGGCTGGTCAGCTTCGTGTTCGAAGCGTACAACACCGCGCGGGGCGGTTACCTGGTGTTCTTCGTGCTCCGCAGCGTGTTCGAGCTGCTCAAGCTCGCCCTCATCGTGCGGGTGATCGCTTCGTGGCTCAGCGTCTCGCCATATCACCGGTTCATGCGCCTGATCAACGGACTGACCGATTGGCTGGTCGAGCCGATCCGGCGGGTGCTGCCGCCGCTGGGAATGCTCGATTTCTCGCCGCTGGTGGCCTATCTGGTGCTATACTTGGCGGAGAACCTGGTGCTGCGGATGGCGATGCCGTAACCAGGCTGAATACCGACGACGTGGCGATTTCCGGCGGCTTGCGGCCACGTAAAACAATCCGCTAAGGCGAGACCCGTTGACCGACCCCGATCTCCGACGAATTCATCGATTGCAGCGGCTCCCCGCGCTGCTGTCCGAACGCGTGCTGCTCCTCGATGGTGCCATGGGCACCATGCTGCAGCGCGCCGGGCTCGGCGAAGCCGACTATCGCGGCAGTCGTTTCGCCGACGCCTCCAGGGATCTCAGGGGCAACCATGACATCCTCTGCCTCACCCGCCCCGATGCGGTGACCGCGGTGCACGCGGCCTACCTGGCGGCCGGCGCCGACATCATCGAAACCAACTCGTTCAACGCCACGGCGATCTCGCAGTCCGAGTACGGCACGAGTGCGCTGGCTCGCGAGATCAACTTCGCGGCGGCGCGGCTAGCGCGCGACACGGCCGATCGCGCTGAAACATCCGACGGTCCGCGGTACGTCGCCGGCGTGCTGGGCCCCACCTCCGGAACGGCGTCGCTGTCGCCTTCGGTCGATGATCCGGCCTACCGGGCCGTGACGTTCGACATGCTCGCGACGGCGTACGGCGAGGCGGCGGAAGGCCTGGTGGCGGGCGGGGCCGATCTGCTGCTGATCGAAACCATCTTCGACACGCTCAACGCGAAGGCCGCGATTGCGGCGATCGAGGAGCTCTTCGACCGGCTCGGCTTCCGGGTTCCGATGATGATCTCGGGCACGATCACCGACCGGAGCGGGCGTACCCTGTCGGGACAGACGCCCGAGGCATTCTGGGTTTCCGTCGAACACGCGCGGCCGTTGTCGATAGGACTCAACTGCGCGCTGGGTCCCGACCTGCTGCGTCAGTACGTACAGGATCTGGCGCGAGTCGCCGATGTCGCCGTGAGCGCGCATCCCAACGCCGGACTTCCCAATCCGATGGGCGGCTACGATCTCGATCCGGCGACGATGGCCGCACAACTTGGCGAATGGGCCCGCTCCGGGCTGGTCAACATCGTGGGCGGCTGCTGCGGCACCACACCGGAGCACATCGCGGCGTTGCGCGACGCCGTGCGCGGCGTGCAGCCGCGTCCGATCCCGACGCGCGACGGCCTGCCCCGCCCCACCCTGCTCGCGGGACTGGATGTCTTCGCGATCCGATCCGATTCGCTGTTCGTCAACGTCGGCGAACGCACCAATGTGACCGGTTCGCGGCGATTCGCCCGTCTGATCGCGGAGGGCCGCTACGAGGCCGCGTTGGACGTGGCGCGGCAGCAAGTGGATGCCGGCGCGCAGATGATCGACGTCAACTTCGACGAGGCACTGCTCGACGGCGAAGCCGCCATGACCACCTTCCTGCGCCTGGTAGCGTCCGACCCCGCAATCGCCAAGGTGCCGGTGATGGTCGACTCATCGCGCTGGAGTGTGATCGAAGCCGGACTCAAATGTCTTCAGGGCAAGGGCGTCGTCAATTCGCTGTCGCTCAAGGAAGGCGAGCCGAAATTCCTCGAACAGGCGCGGCTGGTACGGCGCCACGGCGCCGCGGCCGTGGTGATGGCGTTCGACGAACGCGGGCAAGCGGAATCGGTCGAACAGCGCGTGACGGTCCTCGAGCGGGCGTTCCGCCTGCTGGTCGATACGGTCGGCTTCGCCCCCGAGGATGTCATCCTCGACCCCAATGCGTTCGCGGTCGGCACCGGCATCGACGCGCACGCGGAATACGGCAATGCCTTCGTCGCGGCGGTGCGCCAGGTGAAGGCGCGCTGTCCGGGAGCGCACACCAGCGGCGGGATCAGCAACGTGTCGTTTTCGTTCCGCGGCAACGATGCGCTCCGCGAAGCCATCCACGCCGTCTTCCTGGAGCGCGCCATCGCCGCCGGCCTCGACATGGGGATCGTCAACGCCGGGCAGTTACCGGTGGTCGACGACCTCGACCCCGAGCTGCGCACCCGGGTCGCGGACGTGCTGTGGAACCGGCGCCCGGATGCCACCGAGCGACTGCTGGAGATCGCCGACCGGGCCGTCGGGCAGGTGGCGCGCGGCGCCGATACCGCGTGGCGCGGTGCGCCGGTAGCCGAACGCCTGGCCTATGCGCTGGTGCACGGCATTGCGGACCATATCGAGGCCGATGTCGAAGAGGCCCGAGTCGCCGCGGCGAGGCCGCTCGACGTGATCGAAGGACCCCTGATGGATGGGATGAACCGCGTCGGCGATCTGTTCGCGGCCGGGAAGATGTTCCTGCCGCAGGTGGTCAAGAGCGCCCGGGTGATGAAGCGCGCCGTCGCCAGGCTGGTCCCCTGGCTCGAGGCGGACCGGTCGGCCGACACGCCGCGCCGCGGCCGTATCCTGATGGCGACCGTCAAGGGCGACGTACACGACATCGGCAAGAACATCGTGAGCGTGGTGCTGCAGTGCAACGAATGGGACGTGATCGATCTCGGCGTCATGGTCCCCGCCGCCACGATTCTCGAAACCGCCCGGCGCGAAGCGGTGACGCTGGTCGGACTCTCCGGCCTGATCACGCCGTCGCTCGACGAGATGGTGTTCGTGGCGTCGGAATTCGAACGCGAAGGGCTCGACATCCCGATTCTGATCGGCGGTGCCACCACGTCGCGCGCGCACACGGCGTTGCGGATCGCGCCCTCGTATTCCGGCCCCGTGGTGCATGTCCTCGACGCGTCGCGCGCGGTGCCGGTCGCCAATGCGCTCCGCGATCCGGCGGCCCGCGCGCAATTCGCCGCCGGGATCGAGGATGAGTACCAGCGGATCCGCGCCGAACGCGCCGGCGAGCGGGAAAGCGCTCTGGTCGCGCTCGCCGATGCGCGGGCCAAGCGGTTGCGGATCGATCTGTCCGCGGCGGTGCCGGTGCCGTCGTTTCTGGGCGTACGCCCGTTCGACAATTGGCCGATCGGCGAACTCCGCGAATGGATCGACTGGACACCGTTCTTCCGGACTTGGGAACTCCAGGGTGCGTGGCCCACGATCCTCGACGACCCTCGACACGGCGCGGCGGCACGCGAGTTGTTCGATGACGCGCGGCGGCTGCTCGACGAGATCGAGGCCGCCGGGTCCCTCCGCGCCCGCGGTGCCGTCGGATTCTGGCCCGCGAACGCCTGCGACGACGACATCATCATCTACCGCGACAACGCCCGCGGCGAGCCGCTCGCCGTGGCGCATTCGCTCCGGCAGCAGGGCGCCCACAAAGTCGACCGCCCGTCATTGGCGCTCGCCGATTTCATAGCGCCCGGAGAGAGTGGAGTGGCCGATTACATCGGCGCGTTCGCCGTGGCCACCGGCGAGGGACTGGACGACATCGTTGCCCGGGCCCGGGAGGCGCACGACGATTATCGCGCCATCCTCGCCGCCGCGCTTGCCGATCGCCTGGCGGAAGCGTTCGCCGAGCGGCTGCACGCGGCGGTGCGCCGGGAGCATTGGGGCTACGCGCCGGACGAGCAGCTCGCCGCGGACGACATCCTTCACGAGCGCTATCAGGGAATCCGCCCCGCGCCCGGGTATCCGGCCTGTCCCGATCACACCGAAAAGGCCACGCTGGATGGTCTCCTCGACCTGGGCGCGAGCTGCGGCATCACGCTCACCGACAGCTATGCCATGCTCCCCGCCGCCGCGGTCTGCGGCTGGTATTTCTGGCGGCCGGAAGCGCGGTATTTCGGTGTGGGTCGAATCGGTCGCGATCAGCTTGGCGAGTATGCCCGCCGCAAGGGCTGGGACATCGCCACCGCCGAGCGGTGGCTCGGTACCATACTCGGCTACCGGCGGAGCTGACCCGTGCCAACGCTGCGAGACCTGATCGCGGATGGCAGAGTGCACATCGTCGACGGCGCGATGGGCACAATGCTGTACCAGAAAGGCATCTTCCTCAATGTCTGCTTCGACGAACTGGTGATCCGCCAGCCGGACCTGGTGGCGGCGGTGCACAGCGCCTACGCCGCGGCGGGCGCCGAGCTGATCGAGACCAATACCTTCGGCGCCAATCCCTTCAAACTGGCGGAGTACGGGCTCGCCGGCGAATGCGAAGAGATCAACGTCGCGGCGGCTCGGTTGGCGCGGCGCAGCGTCGGGCCCGGCGTCGCGCTCCTCGGCGCCATCGGACCGCTCGGCACCCGGCTGGAACCGTTCGGCGAGATCGGCCGCGATGAGGCCGAAGCCGCGTTCGGCCGGCAGGTCGACGGCCTCGTTGCCGGCGGCGTCGACGGATTCTGCCTCGAAACCTTCGCCGACACCGAGGAATTGCTCGCCGCGCTCCGCGCGGTGCGGCGTCGCAGCGACCTCGCCGTGATGGCGCAGATGACCGTCGGTGCCGACGCCCGCACCGCGTACGGCACCACACCAGAGGATTTCGGGGCCGCGTTCGCAGCGGGCGGCGCGGACGTGGTGGGCGTCAATTGCTCGATCGGTCCGCAGGTCGTGCTCGATGCGGTCGAGCGATTGGCGCACGCGGTACGGATTCCGATTTCGGCGCAACCCAATGCCGGGCTTCCGCGCGATGTCGCCGATCGCAAGATCTACATGGCCAGCCCGGAGTACATGGCGGAATACGCCCGGCGAATGGTCGAAGCGGGGGCGCGGTTCGTGGGCGGCTGTTGCGGCACCACGCCGGAACACATCAAGATGATTCGCGCCTTCGTCCGCAGCGCCGAACCCCGTGCCACGGTGCACGCGGTGCCGGCGCCCGACGTGCGCGCCGGCGCCGATGCGGTGACCGAAGTGCCGCTCGCAGAACGGTCGCGCCTGGGGCGCAAGTTGGCGTTCGGCGAATGGATCACCAACGTCGAGCTGGTGCCGCCGCGCGGCGTCGATCCCGAACCGATGCTGGCACAGGCCCGCGCGCTCAAGCGCGCCGGCGTCGACGCGGTCAATGTCCCCGACGGACCGCGCGCCCAGAGCCGCCAGGGCGCCCTGATTTCCGGGTTGCTCATCGAACGCGACTGCGGGATCGAAGCCGTGGTCCATTACGCCTGCCGCGACCGCAATCTTCTCGGGATGTTGTCGGATCTTCTCGGCGCCGCCGCCGCAGGTCTGCGTAATCTTTTGGTGATCACCGGCGACCCGCCCAAGATGGGCCCCTATCCCGATGCCACCGCCGTGTTCGACATCGACGCCATCGGCCTCACCAATCTCGTCACCCGGCTCAACCGCGGGCTCGACCCCGGCGGCAACGCTCTCGGCGCTCCGACCCGCTTCGTCAACGGAGTGGGCGTCAATCCCACGGCGCCCGACCTCGACCGCGAATTGCGCCGCCTGGAATGGAAGGCGGAAGCGGGCGCCTGCTTCGCCGTGACCCAGCCGGTGTTCGACGTGCAGCAACTGGAACGCTTCATGGCCCGTTCGGCGGGACTCAAGCTGCCGGTGATCGCCGGCATCTGGCCGCTGGTGTCGCTCCGTAACGCGGAATTCCTCGCCAACGAGGTCCCGGGAGTGCTGGTCCCGCCTGGCGTAATCGCACGGATGCGACGCGCCAGCGACCGCGGCAAGGAGGCGGCGCTCCATGAAGGCGTGGCCATCGCCCGGGAAATGATCGCCGCCGTTCGCGGCGGCGTCGCCGGTGTCCAGGTGGCGGCACCGCTCGGAAAGGTCGAGATCGCGCTGGCGGTGCTGCAGGAGTAAGGCCGGACGCGCGCATCCCCCTGATTCACCTTATTTTCATCCGCGTCCACTACTCCGGAATCCGTATGTCCGTCGCCACAACCGCTCCCGCTCTGACCACGCTCTCCGAGGAAGAGGAACTCTTCCGGCAGACCGTCCGTGAGTTCGCCGAGACCGAGGTCGCGCCGCATGTCCACGACATGGACGAAGCATCGCAGATGGATCCCGCGATTCTCGCCAGGCTCTTCGACCTGGGCGTCATGGGAGTCGAGGTCCCCGAGCAGTATGGCGGGGCCGGCGGATCGATCTTCCTCGTCATGCTCGCGGTCGAAGAACTGGCAAGGGTCGATGCATCGACCGCCATCTACGTCGACGTCCAGAACACACTGTTCAACAACGCTGTCCTCCGCTGGGCCAATGACGACCAGAAGTCGCGCTACTTCCCGCGCACGAGCAGCGACACCATCGCGGCTTTCGCGCTCTCCGAGCCGAACTCCGGCTCCGATGCGTTCGGCCTCGAAAGTCGCGCCGTGCAAGACGGCGACGACTGGCTGCTCACGGGGCGGAAGTTCTGGATCACCAGCGGCGCCGAGGCCGGCGTCTTCATCGTGTTCGCCAATGCCGACCCCTCGAAGGGTTACAAGGGAATCACCGGCTTCCTGGTCGAGCGCGACTTCCCCGGATTCTCGGTCGGCAAACGCGAAAAGAAGCTCGGCATCCGCGCGTCCAGCACAGTGGAGCTGATTCTGGAAAACTGCCGCGTTCCAGCGGTCAACGTCCTCGGCCCGGTGGGTCAGGGCTACAGGATTTCGATCGAAACCCTCAACGAGGGTCGCATCGGAATCGGCGCCCAGATGGTGGGAATCGCGCAGGGGGCGCTTGATGTCACGACGCGCTATGTCAAGGAGCGGAAGCAGTTCGGCAAGGCTCTTGCAGAATTCCAGGCCGTCCAGTTCCAGCTGGCGCAGATGGCGACCGATCTCGAAGCCGCCCGGCTCATGGTCTACAATGCCGCCCGGCTCAAGGACGCCGGCCTCCCCTTCACCCGGGAGGCGGCCATGGCGAAACTCTTCTCGTCGGTGGCCGCGAACCGGATCGCCGGCCAGGCTGTTGAATTGTTCGGCGGGTACGGATACAGCCGGGAGTATCCGGTCGAGAAGTTCTATCGTGACGCCAAGATCGGCGTCATATATGAAGGCACCAGCAACATGCAGCTCCAGACGATCGCGAAATTGCATCTGAAATAACGGCGGGGAAATGGCAGTAGACGGCATCGGGGGAACCTGAGATGAAGTTCCCGGGCAACAGGTTGGCTTGGCGTGGAGCCCTGATCGGGTTGGTCGTGGCGACCGTCCCGGCCTGGGCGCATGCCCAGACCAGCAGCGCGGTGATGCCGGTCCTCAAGTCCTGGTGGGCGCGCACCAGCCACCACTCGCCGGGCAAGTGGGGTGTGGTCGTGGCCGACCAGTCAGGCACCGTGCTCTGGCAGGTCAATCAGGACGAGCCGATGATCCCCGCGTCGACGGTCAAGGTTCTCACCACCGGTTTCGCGCGCACCTCGGTGGGCGGCGATGCCCGGCGAGTGACCCGCGTTGTCGGCAACGGGCACGTCGATCCTGCGACTGGCACGTGGCAGGGCCAATGGGAACTGGAGCTGAACGGCGATCCCACGCTCGAACGGCCGGATCGCACCGGTCCGACGCTGCTGGGGCTCGCGCAGCAGTTGCACGCGATCGGCATCCGGCGCCTGATCGGGCCGCTCAAAGTCACCTCACAGATCGGTGCCGCGCAGTCGACATACCCGGCGGTCTGGGCCGACCGCTTCCGCGGGCGAACCTTCGCACCGCCGATCGGCCCGATCACGCTCAACGAAAACGTCGCCGACATCACGGTCGGTCCCGGGCACAAGGTGGGTGCTCCGGCGGTGATCGTGGGCGATGCGCCCGCCGGCGTCGGCAGCCTGGTGCAGATGCGCGCCAGAACCACCCGCGGCAGGGGCTCCAGACTCTATTTCTCGCCCACCACAGACGGACACTGGGTCCTCTCGGGAACCATCGGGATCCGCCACGGTCCGCGCCGTTTCGAATCCGTCGTTCGCGATCCGACCGCCGTGCTCGAAGCTGCCTGGCAGCGCGCCACGTCGACCGCGGGGATCGAGTGGACCAGATCGTCGGCATTGTCGGCGCCCGATGTGTCCGACAAGCAGGTACTCGCGGCGGTCGCCTCGGCACCCTTCGATTCGATCGCCCACGAGATCAACACCCGTTCGCTCAACATCGGCGCCGAGATGCTGCTGCTCTGGGGCGCGGGTGCGACCTCCCCGGCAGCGCAGCTCACCGCGTTCGTCCAACACCTGACCGGACTCGATGAGGTGCACCTGGTCGACGGCAGCGGACTCTCCGAACAGGATCGCGTCGCGCCGATCGTGTTCACGACCTATCTCGCGAAGATGCCGCTGACCGACGCCGGCCGGAACTTCCCGTTGCTCTTCCCGGCGAACGGTTCGGGAACGCTGAAGCGTCTGGCGCGCGGCCTTCCCGAAGCAGGCGTGGTACGTGCCAAGACCGGCACGCTGACCGACGTCTCCACGCTGGTCGGGTATCTCGGCCGGGAAGACGGCACCCTGATCATCGCGGCGATGTACAACGGCGGCGCGCAGTACGCCGCCAAGCAGGCGGAATGGGATCTCTTCCGGCGGCTCGGTGCTCACGGCATCGTGCTACCGGCAGACTTCGGCGATAGCGCGTCAGAAGGCGGGCCGTAGCGCTTCGCCACGGGACATCCCCACGCTCCGCGCCCACTTCCGTCACTTCCATCTCCTTCGTCACTCGCCTCCGCCTCCTTCGTCACCTTCGTCGCCTCCACCTCCCCGTTCTCCGCCCACACCCCGCGCCGCCGCCTGACTATTCTCCATGATGGCCCCGGCGCTTCCCGACCATCTCTTCCTGACCTTCCAGCAGACGCTCGCCGGCCGGTATTCGCTGGAGCGCGAACTCGGCCGCGGCGGAATGGGCATCGTCTATCTCGCCCGCGACGTGCGGCTCGACCGTCCGGTGGCGCTCAAGCTGCTGCCGCCGGATCGCGCTGTTCATCGCGAGCTCCGCGAGCGCTTCCTGCACGAAGCGCGAATGGCGGCCCGCCTGGCACACCCCAACATCGTCGCCATTCACGCGGTCGAAGAGGCGGGCGACTTCGTCTTCTATGCGATGCGCTATGTCGAGGGCGAGACTCTCGGCAACCGGCTTCGCCGCATCGGCCGGCTGGCGCCACTGACCGCTGCGCGGATCTTGCGGGACACCGCATATGCCCTGGCGTATGCGCATGCGCAGCGGGTGATTCACCGCGACATCAAGCCCGACAACATCCTGCTTGAGGCCGACGGCGATCGCGTCGCGGTGACCGATTTCGGGATCGCCTGCGTCGCCGGCGACAGCGATCTGACCGGCGGGACCGTCGTCGGCACGCCCGAATACATCTCGCCGGAACAGGCCGCGGGTCTCGACGTCGACGGGCGCAGCGACCTGTATTCGCTCGGTGCCGTCGGCTTTCACTGCGTCACCGGTCGGCCACCGTTCGGCGGCGGCGCGCGCCAGCTCATTGCGCAACACCTTGCCGATCCGGCGCCCGCGGTCCACGCGATCAGGCCGGAAGCTCCCGCCGCGCTGGCCCAGGCCATCGACCGCGCGCTGCGGAAATCGCCCGGCGAGCGCTTTCCGTCCGCCGAAGCCTTTGCCGAGACGCTGAGCGCCGGGTTGTCTGCCAACGGCGATCTACCGGTCCCGGTCCGCGTCTGGGTGGAGCGGGGCCGCGAATTGAAGGGGATCTACGTCATCTGGAGTTGCTTCTTCTACGGCGTCGGCACCATGGCGCTCGTGGGCGGCATGATCAGCGGCGAGTGGCCCTGGCAGACGGTGGTTTTCATCGTGCTGTGCGCCAAGGCGACGCTGGCGCCGTGGATCGGGCACGGACTCTGGCGGATCAGCGAAACACGCAAGGCGATCGAGGCTGGCGCCACGCTTGACGACCTGCGGCGCGGCGCGGCGATCGCGCTCGAACGGCGCGAGGAGGAGCTCCGCTACGAAGCGTCGCGCGCCATTCATCCGCTGGCGCGGCTGATACGCTACGCGACATACGCCGCGATGGCCGGAGCGATCGGCGCTCTCCTGGGCGGAATTGTCACACCGCCGGCCGACACGAAGTTCTTCTTCCAGTCGTTCGGGCTCCTCACGATGGCGACCGTCGGCGGCGCGCTCTTCGGCCTGGTCTTTCCCGGACGCCGGCTCGAGCCGCGCGCCGCATCGGCGCGGCTCCGCACCTGGTTCTGGAAGTCGCCTCTCGGCGATCTGATGGGGCGGATTTCTTCGATCGGACTTCGCCCCACGACGCCGTGGCACTCGTGGCACGGCACCGGCGCGGGACTCGGCTCCGCGACGGGTGCGCTCTTCGCGGCGCTCCCGGAGGCGGACCGCCGGGCGCTCGCCGACCTTCCCGAGGTAATCGCGCGCCTCGAGGCCGAAGCGGTGCGCGCGAGGCTGCACCTCGACGCCGGTTCCGATGCGATGTGGGAGTCCCGACTGGAGCGCGCGGTCGCCGCGATCGAGACGCTGCGGATCGGGCTGCTGCGGATGGCGGCGGATCACGCTGCGACCGGCGCGCTCACCGCCGATCTCGATGCGGCGCGGGCGTTGTCGGATCGGATCGACTATCTCGTCGCCGGCGCCTCCGAAGTCGCCGACGCTCTTGGCCATAACGTCGGAGTACGGCAGAACAACAACCAGGCGCCGCTGAGGCATAATCCAGCCAGCACGTCGCTGGGATAGTGGACGCCGAGGTAGATCCGCGACCCCGCGATGGCGACCGCGAGCGTCAGACCGACCGTGCGAATCAGGATGCGCGATTCCCGCCGTGGTGCCAGGTCGGCCAGGAGCCACAATCCGAATCCCCAGATCATCAG
>JBOHRZ010000022.1:0-15140 GCA_050732975.1 Gemmatimonadales bacterium | reverse complement strand
GAACATCCGGTCGTTGCGGAACACCATCAACCTGCAACGGCTCGGCGGCGCGGCGACACTGCCGAGGTACCAGCCCCGGCTGTCGATCACGTCGAACGACGCCAGCGAGCCATCCGTTCCGGGGCGAGAGATCCAGACATTGTCGTGTTCGTCGGTGGCTAGCCCGGTGAAGAACGGCTGCTCCGTCGGAATGTCGCCGCGCCTGGCAATGTCGCGGGTGGGCGGCGATGCGGCGTACGGTTTGAACATCGAGTCGGCGACAGCGGGCGGAACGGGAGCGGGCTTGCCGGGGAGCTCGACTTCGCGCACCGTGTCGCTGCCGTTACGGGTAACAACGAGATTGTAGCGTCCGCCGAATCCGCTGATGTAGCTGTCGCGGGAATCGAATGTCCCGACGACGCGAGCAGTGAAGGGAATTGTGAACACGCCGCCGTGGGGGTCCCGCCATCCCGGATACTCCGGCACAGGCGGCAGCCAGATGGTGTCGATCGGGGTTCCATTGCTTGCCCACCGCACCGCCAGCGGCCGATTCCGGGAGGCAACCCGCACACTGGTGCGCAGCAGCAGGGCGCCGCCGGCCTCGAGCCTCGGCGACCACCAGCAGCAGTATCCCATGGTCCAGGTGACCAGCAACTTGCCGCTGGTCCGCCACAGCGACACCCGGTTCTGATTGCTGGCATATGCGGCCAGCGTGTCGCCCCGGATGGCAACCTCGATCGGCACCTGGAATTCGCCGGGCCCGTTTCCCTTGCGGCCGAGGGTGCGCAGGTAACGGCCGTCGGCGGCGAAGACCTGGATGCCGTCCACCTTCCAGTCGGCCTCGAAGATCTCCCCGTTGCGATCGACCGCCAGCGAATACGGCTCGGCGAGGAGCGCCGTGGAACCCTCCGGCGGCGCGATGGTCCGTTCGAGAATCAGGCGCCACCCGCTGGTGCCGGTCCACGCCGTGGGCGCGGTATTGCGGATCCGGACGATGCCGTGCTGCAGGGTGTCGATCAGTGGTTTGCCGGCCGGCCGCTGGCCGTGAGCGCCATGACAGATCGTGGTCGCCAGCAACGCCGCGGTGCCGAACATTATCGAGCGCAGAGGGTGCCTCCAGCGCCTGAAGAGCGAGCCTCATAATACCACCCGCCGCGCCAACTATCTTTGACCCCGCATGCACCAGACCGCGCTCGACGCCCGACACCGCGCCCTCGGCGCCCGGATGATTCCCTTCGCCGGGTGGGAGATGCCGGTGCAGTATCACGGGCTGGTCGAGGAGCATCGCGCGGTGCGCAGCGCCGCCGGGCTCTTCGACCTGTCCCACATGGGAGAGCTGTACGTCAGCGGCGCTGGCGCCGCGGCCGCGCTCGACTACGCTGTGGCGACGGCGCCGTCGAAACTCTCCATCGGTCGGGCGCATTACTCGATGATCTGCGCTCCCGATGGTGGTGTGATCGACGACCTGATTATCTACCGGCTCGGCGACCAGCGATACATGGTGGTCGCCAACGCCTCCAACGCCGCGGCGGTTGCCACCGCGTTGCGGGAGCGGCTCCCGTCGTTCGATGCCGCCTTCGACGACGCGTCGATGCGGACGTCGCTGGTGGCGGTCCAGGGTCCGCGCGCCGCGGCGATCCTGCAGCCGTTTGTCGATCGCGATCTCACCGGGCTCAAGTATTACGCCGGGATCGACGTGACTGCGTGCGGCGTCGGTGCATTCGTGGCACGAACCGGCTACACAGGTGAGGACGGTTTCGAGCTGTTCGTCGCGTGGGACGACGCGATTCCGGTCTGGGACGCGCTGCTTGATGCGGGGCGCGACCGCGGGCTGGTTCCGGTCGGACTTGGCGCGCGCGACACGCTCCGGCTCGAAGCTGGGATGCCGCTGTACGGTCAGGAGCTGGATCGCGAGACCACGCCGTTCGAAGCCGGACTCGGGCGCGTGGTGAAGTTCGACAAACCCAGCGATTTCGTTGGCCGCGCGGCGCTGGAGGCCGCGAAGGACCACCCGCGCAAAATGCTGGTCGGCATTAGGGTGACCGGCCGGGGAATCGCCCGCACCGGCTATCCGGTCTATCTTCCCGCCGCGCCGGAACCGTGCGGTGTTATCACCAGTGGAACCGCGTCGCCGACCCTGGGGGCCGCCATCGCGATGGGGTACGTCCCGGTCGGCCAGGGGGCCGTCGGATCGGCGTTCGAGATCGGCATCCGCCAGCAGCGCGCGGCGGCCGAGGTGGCGCCGCTGCCGTTCTACCGTCGTTCGACCTGAGGCCCGGAGTTCCGCCGTGGACATACCCGAGAAGCTGCGCTATTCCGATGAGCACGAATGGCTCGCCGTTGACGGCAAGACCGGCACGGTCGGCATCACCGCGTTCGCCGTCGAACAGATCGTCGATATCGTCTACGTCGAACTCCCCGCGGTCGGCACCGCCGTGGAGGCCACGAAGGCGTTCGGCGTGATCGAATCGGTCAAGGCGGTGAGCGAGCTGTTCGCGCCGGCGTCGGGGAAGGTCACTGCGATCAACGAGACGCTTGCGGACCATCCCGAGACCGTCGCGAGCGATTGCTACGGTAAGGGATGGCTGGTCCGGATCGAGGTCAGCAATCCGGCGGAGGTCGAGGCGCTCAAGGATGCGGCGGCGTACAAGGCGATGATCAGCAACAGTTGATGGATGATGAGGGCGCGACGTAGTCAATGACGCTGCGAGGCCCGAATCGGGCCTCGTCGCATTTGGAGGACGGGAATGGAGATGCTGTTCGAAAGCCGGCACATCGGTCCGCGGCCGGCGGACGTCGCCGCGATGCTTGCGACGATGGGTTACCAGTCGCTCGATGAATTCATCGACGCCGTGGTGCCGGAGTCGATCCGCTTCCGGGACCGGCTGCGGTTGCCGGCGCCGTTGACCGAGCACCAGATCCTCGCGGCGATGCGCGAGATGGCCGCCAGCAACATGGTGTTCCGCTCGTACCTCGGCATGGGATACAACGGTACTCTGGTACCGCCGGTGATCCAGCGCAACGTGCTGGAGAATCCCGGCTGGTATACGGCATACACGCCGTACCAGGCCGAGATCGCCCAGGGCCGCCTCGAAGCGCTGCTGGTATTCCAGACGATGGTGAGCGATCTGACCGGCCTGCCGATCGCCAATGCGTCGTTGCTCGACGAGGCCACTGCGGCGGCGGAGGCGATGGCGATGACCCTCGCCGTGACGAAGCACGGCGAGAGTCCGGTGTATCTGATCGACGAGAACTGCCACCCGCAGACGATCGCCGTGGTACAGACTCGCGCGCGGTTGCGCGGCGTCGAGATCGAAGTTGATGATCCCGCCGATTTCGAGTTCGGTCCGGGCGTGATCGGCTGCCTGCTGCAGTATCCCGCTACGGACGGGGCAGTGCGGGAGTACCACTCGCTGGTCGAACTGGCGCATGCTGCCGGCGCGATCGTGACGGTGGCAACCGATCTGCTGGCGCTGGCGGTGCTGGCGCCGCCGGGCGAATGGGGTGCCGACGTCGCGGTGGGGAATTCGCAACGGTTCGGCGTGCCGCTCGGCTACGGCGGCCCGCACGCGGCGTTTTTCGCCACGCGGGACGAGTACAAGCGGCACATCCCCGGGCGGATCATCGGTGTCTCGCGCGACAGCGACGGCAAGCCGGCGTTGCGGATGGCGCTGCAGACCCGGGAGCAGCACATCCGCCGCGAGAAGGCGACCAGCAACGTCTGCACAGCGCAGGTGCTGCTGGCGGTGATGGCGGCGATGTACGCGGTGTGGCACGGCCCGGAAGGCCTGCTCGCGATCGCGATGAATACCCACATCCTGGCGCAATACCTCGCGCGCGCCCTGCGCAAGGCCGGCATCGCGGTGGATCACGATCGTTTCTTCGACACGGTGGCTGTGACCATGCCCGCGGCGGAGTGCGACGCGGTGATCGACCGCGCACTCGATCGGCGGATCAACCTGCGGCGGCTGGCGCCGGACCGCGTCGCCGTGGCATTCGACGAGACCTGCATGCCTGCGGACCTGGTCGACGTCGTGGCGTGCTTTACCGGCACGCCCGATGCCGAGATGTCCGGCTGGACTGCCGCGGAGGAGTTCTTCGGACCGCTGGCGCGGAAGAGCGGCTATCTCGCACACCCGGTCTTCCACCGGTACCGGTCAGAGACCGAAATGCTGCGGTATCTCAAGTCGCTGGAGAACAAGGATCTCTCGCTCACTGCGGCGATGATTCCGCTCGGCTCGTGCACCATGAAGCTCAACGCGACGGCGGAAATGATGCCGGTAAGCTGGCCGGGATTCAGCGCGCTGCATCCATTCGCGCCTCAGGATCAGGCCGCGGGGTACGCGGACCTGTTCACCCAGTTGGAGCACGATCTCTGCGCCATCACCGGGTTCGATGCAGTCTCACTGCAGCCCAACGCCGGTTCGCAGGGCGAATTCGCCGGGCTGCTGGTGATCGAGGCGTACCATCGGTCGCGCGGTGAGGGGCATCGCAACGTGTGCCTGATTCCGGCCAGCGCGCACGGCACCAATCCCGCGAGTGCCGCGATGGCGGGGATGAAGATCGTGGTGGTGGCGTCCGATGCGCGCGGCAACGTCGATCTCGCCGATCTGAGAGCCAAGGCCGAAGCGCACGCGCAGGATCTCGCCGCGCTGATGATCACCTATCCGTCGACGCATGGGGTATTCGAGGCGTCGATCAGGGAGATCTGCGACGTTGTGCACCAGCACGGCGGCCAGGTCTACATGGACGGCGCCAACATGAACGCCCAGGTCGGCCTCTGCCGTCCCGCCGATCTCGGCGCCGACGTCTGCCACCTCAACCTGCACAAGACGTTCTGCATTCCGCACGGAGGGGGCGGTCCGGGGATGGGACCGATCGGCGTGGCCGGGCACCTGGCAGCGTTTCTTCCCGATCATCCGGTGGTGGCGCTCGGACATCGGCATCCGGCCGGGACGGTGGCGGCGGCGCCGTGGGGAAGCCCCAGCATCCTGCCAATTTCGTTCGCGTACATCAGGATGATGGGACCCGACGGGCTTACCACCGCTACCAAGGTGGCGATCCTCAATGCCAACTATATCGCCCGGCGCTTGGCGGGGAGCTACGACTTGCTGTACTGCGGGGCGCATGGATTGATCGCCCACGAATGCATCCTTGACACCCGGCCGTTCAAGCAGAGCGCCGGCGTCGAGGTCGAGGACATCGCCAAGCGGCTGATCGATTACGGCTTCCATCCGCCGACGGTGTCGTTCCCGGTGCCGGGGACACTGATGGTGGAGCCGACCGAATCGGAGTCGAAGGAGGAACTCGACCGGTTCGTCGACGCGATGCTGGCGATCCGCGAGGAAATCCGCGAGATCGAGTCCGGTGCGATGCCGCGCGACAACAACATGCTCAAGCGGGCACCGCACACCATGGAGCAGGCCGCCGCCAATTCGTGGGACCGGCCGTACTCGCGAGAGCGCGCCGTGTATCCGGTGCGTGGACTGCGCGAGCGCAAGGCGTGGCCATCGATTTCGCGGGTCGACAACGCCTGGGGGGATCGCAACCTGGTCTGCCGCTGTCCGCCGATCGAGAAATAGTTGCAAGGAGAGTAAGGAGAGAACAGCGGCGGGGGTTGGGGTGTTGCCGAGCGCCGTGGCTTTGAGTAGGTTCCATTGTGGTACCATAATGGAGCCATTGTCATGCCGACGCTGACGATCAAGGGACTTCCCGTGGCGGTATACCAGAGTCTCAAGGCACAGGCCGAGTCGCATCGGCGCAGTCTCAACGGCGAGATCATCGTGTGCCTTGAGCGGGCGGTTGGTGCGGCGGCCTTCGACCCGGCCGAATGGCTGGTCGAGGTGCGCGAGTTCCGGGATGAATTGCACATCAAGCCCCTGACGGATCGCGAACTTCGCGCCGTCCGGGAATCGGGCCGTGCGTGATCGTCGCCGACGTCAATCTGGTGGCCTACTTGCTGCTCGGTGGTCCGCATACCGCCGCGGCGCAGCGCGTGTTCCAACGTGACGCCGTCTGGGCTGCGCCGATCCTGTGGCGCAGCGAGTTCCGGAGCGTGCTCGCAGCCTACATGCGCCACGGTAACCTGACGTTGCAGGAAGCGGCGCGGGCTCACGAACTGGCGGTGTCACTCCTGTCCGGCCGGGAATTCACCGTATCCGGCGACCGGGTTCTCGACCTCCTGGCGGCGTCGACCTGTTCGGCGTACGACTGCGAATACATCGCCCTGGCAGATGACCTCGGAGTGCCGCTGGTGACGGCTGATCGCCAGGTACTCAGGGCGTTCGCGGATCGTGCCGTGAGCCTGACGGACTTTGCTGGGTAGACCGTCCCTTCTGCTTTCAGGTCCCGGCGGTAATTTCCCGGTATGACGGTGGCGAACGGCAACCGTGGCGGCGCGAGGCCTCCCGGCACCAATCACTTCATCATCAGTGCGATTCACGGCGACCGTCGAGGGATGCAACGGTCAGTCAGCCCGGCAACGGTGTGAACGGTCACCGTGCCACGCTGCTGCTGGCGCTCGCGCGGTCGCCCGTTGCGCTGGTGGGGCAAGCCACCCCCTTCACCCCGGGGATGGTGGTGACCAACTCGTCGCGGATCCGTCCCGGTCGGTACTATGCGCCCGCCGGCGACAGCGCTGCGATCATCGTGCACGGCAGCAACATCGTACTCGACCTGCGCGGCGTGGAGCTGATAGGCGACACTGACCGCACCCGCCCCGATCGGTTCCCTGGCGTGGCGATCCGCATCGACGGCGGCTCCCGGATCACGGTGCGCGGCGTGCGCGCCCGCGGCTACAAGATCGGCATCGTAGCACGCCGAGTTACCCGGTTGGCGCTCCTCGACAACGACCTTTCGTACAACCGGCGCCCGCGGCTCTACAGCGGGATCGAGAAGGAAAGCCTGATCGACTGGCTCGACTATCACGACAACGAGCACGACGAATGGCTGCGCTACGGCACGGGGATCTACCTCGCCGACGTGACCGGCGGCGAGATCCGCGGCAACATCGTGCAGCAGGGGATGGATGGCCTGATGGTGGCGCGGTCCCACGGTCTCCGTATCGTGAACAACACCTTCTCGTTCAACTCGGGCGTCGGCGTCGGACTGTACCGTGCTTCGCGAAACGTCATCATGAACAACCGCGTCGATTTCAACGTCCGCGGGTACTCCGACGGCTTCTATTATCGCGGCCAGGATTCGGCGGGGCTGCTGATCTACGAGCAGAGCGATTCGAATGTGGTGGCGTTCAACTCGATCACCCATTCGGGCGACGGGTTGTTTCTCTGGGCCGGCCAGCACACGATGGACACCGGCCTGGGCGGCGCCAACGACAATCTTTTCTACCGGAACGATTTTTCCTTCGCTCCGACCAACGGTATGGAGGCGACTTTTTCGCGCAACGCCTTCGTCGCCAACCGGATCGACGGCAGTTGGCACGGTCTCTGGGGCGGATATTCGTTCGAATCGACGATTCTCGGCAACCACTTTTCGCACAACCAGGAAGCGATCGCCATCGAGCACGGCCAGGACAATCGCATCGCCGGCAATGTGTTCGATGGCGACACCACCGCGGTGCATCTCTGGGCGGCGCCCGTCGAGCCGTCCGACTGGGGCTACCCGCGGCACCGCGACACCCGGTCGCGCGACTACGACATCATCGGCAACACATTTCGTGACAACCGCACAGCGCTGCGCATTGACAACACCCTGCGCGCCCGGATCACCGGCAACGCGATGGACAGTGTCGGCACCGTCGTACGGCTGAGCGGCGACACCTCCGGATGGTCGTTCACTGCGGCATCGCGTGCCGTTCCGGTTCCCATTCCGGCGCGGTTTCGTGTCAATCCGCTTCCAGGCGGCATGGCGACCGTCGTGCCGAAGCGCATTCCCGTCGGGCGGGCGGCGATCCTCGTCGGCGAATGGGGTCCGTACGACTGGCGGAGCCCACGGCTCTGGCCGGTGGGCCGCGACGACGCCACTCCGCTCAAACTTCGGATTGTCGGACCGCCGGGCCGCTGGAACGTGATCGGCCGAGACGGTATCACCGCGCTCTCGCGCGACGGCGGCCGGATGGGCGATACCATCGCGATCACGCCGGCCGCGGGTCGCGACGGCGACTTCGCACTCGACCTCGAGTACCGCGGCGCCGCCGTCGTGACGCCATTCGGCGTGGAATATCCCGCCGGTGCCGCGGTGCCGTTCGGGTGGCGGCGGTTCGTGCCGGCGGCCGACTGGCACCTGAAATTCGTAGCGTGGGATTCGACCACGGCACCGCTCGGCGACCGCGAGGCAATCAGCCGGGCGCTTGGCGGCCCCGGCGTCGCGACGCTCGACACGACACGCCTCGATCTCACCTGGTATGGGCCGCCGATCAAGGCAATTCCGCAATCGCACGTGCTGACCGGCGCGACCGCAACATTGCACCTCGCTCCCGGCAAATACATGATACGCACCATCTCCGACGACGCGATCCGGGTCTACGTCAACGATGCGTTGATCCTCGATGACTGGAATCCGGGCGAGTCGCACGTCAAGGAAGTCGAGTTCCGCGCCACTGGTTCGGATCGCTTCCGTGTGGAGCACGTGCAGCTCGACGGTTGGTACGAGCTGCGATTGGACATTCTGCCGGCGGCCGCGGAAGGAGCCGATCGATGACGAGACGACGCCGGGCGATCCGGACTGTCCTGCTGTGGGGCTGCGTGACGGGGCTGTCCACGGCGCATGCTGCCGCGCAGGCGAGCCGGTTCACCGTCAGCCGCTATGCCGACATCGAGCGGGTATCGTCGCCCAGGATCTCTCCGGACGGCAACCATGTCGTGTTCACCCGGTCGCACGTCGACCTGATGCACGACACCTGGACCGGCATGCTGTGGGAAATGGACGCCGACGGGTCGCGGCAGCGCGAACTGGTGAAGGGCTCGAGCGCTGAGTGGTCACCCGACGGCACCCGGATCGCGTATCTGGCCGAGGCCGACGGCAAGGCGCAGCTGTGGGTGCGCTACATGGACGGCGACGGCGGCATGATCCAGGTGACCCGTGGCGAGCAGTCGCTGATCACCTTCCGGTGGGCGCCGGATGGGCGCTCCATCGCCTTTACCATGGCGGTGCCGGATACATCCGTCTGGCACGTCGCGCTTCCGGCCCCGCCCGCCGGGGCGCACTGGACGGCACCGCCCAGGGTTGTCGACCGACTGGAATACCGCGCCGACCGCGCCGGCTTCCTCGACAACACCTGGACCCAGCTCTTCGTCGTCCCGGCCGAAGGTGGCGTCGCGCGACAGGTCACGCACGGCGCGTTCGACATCGGCGCACGCAGCGTCGGCATCCCCGAGCCACCCGCGCTCGCCTGGCTCCCCGACGGGAATACCATCGTTGTGGACGGCAACATCGCCGCTCACGCCGACCAGAGCTTTCAGGTGTCCACACTTTACGCCGTTGACGTCGCTACCGGTGCGATGCGGCCGCTGATCGCGGATTCCGGATTCTGGCATGCGCCGGTCGTATCGCCCGACGGCAAGTGGATCGCGTACACCGGCTTTCCGAGAACCGGCTCGATGTACCGTGCGTCCGACCTCTATGTGATGCACCCCGACGGGACCGGTTCCCGCGTGCTGACCACCGGCTTCGACCGCGATCCCGATGCGGTGACCTGGGCCGACAATTCCACCATCATGTTCAGCGCTGAGGATTCCGGCACGGTCAACACCTGGACGACGGCGATCGACAGCAAGAGCCCGTCGGTCAAACCGGCGTCGAACGGTACCCACGTCCTGGCGTTGGGATCGATCTCCGCCAAGGGCGGCATCGGTGTGGCGATCCGCTCGGCGCCGCAGCAGCCGGGTCAGGTGGTGCGGTTCACGGTGAAGAAGCCCTGGGACCTGCAGACCCTGACGCACGTCAACGATGCCGTGCTGGCGACCCTGTCGCTCGGCGACGTCGAGGAGATCGAGTATCAGTCCGCGCCGGACATTCACGTTCAGGGATGGCTGGTCAAACCGCCCGGGTTCGATCCGTCGCGCAAGTATCCGCTGATCCTGGAGATCCACGGCGGACCGACGGAGATGTACAGCGTGGCGTTCAATCCGTCGTTCCAGAATTTCGCCGCCAACGGATTTCTGGTCCTTTACATCAACCCGCGCGGCTCGACGGGTTACGGTAGCGCGTTCGGGAACGCGATCGACAAGGCGTATCCCGGCGTCGACTACGACGATCTCATGGCGGGAGTCAACGAGGCGATCGGCCGCGGATGGGTCGACACCACGCGGATGTTCGTGGGCGGATGCAGCGGCGGCGGCGTGCTGTCGAGCTGGATCATCGGCCACACCAAACGGTTCGCCGCCGCGGCGGTCCGCTGTCCGGTTACCGACTGGATCTCGTTTGCGGGCGAAACCGACATTCCGCTCTTCGGCGCCGGACTCTTCGCGAAGCCGTTCTGGGAAGATCCGGCCCCATGGCTCAAACTCTCACCGGTGATGTACGCCGCCACCATCACCACGCCGACCCTGATCATGACCGGCGACCTCGACATGCGAACCCCGATGCCGCAGAGCGAAGAGTTGTACGCGGCGTTGCGGATGCGCGGGGTGCCGACGACGTTGCTCCGGTTCGCCGGCGAATATCACGGCACCACCTCGAAGCCGTCCAATTGGATGCGAACCCAGCGATACATGATCAGTTGGTACAACCGCTACGGACCGCCCCGGTAACCGCGTGGAATTCTTCGACGCCGACGCGATCCGGGCCCGTTATCGTCAATTCGAGCCGCAGCCGCCTCGGCTGGTCACCCGGTTCGCCCCGTCGCCCACCGGCCATCTCCACCTCGGCCACGTATTGCACGCCGAGTGGGTGTGGGGAGCCGCGCGCGCGCTGGACGCCAGAGTGGTGATCCGGATGGAAGATCACGATCGGTCCCGATGCCGGCCGGAGTTCGAACGATCCATCCTCAAGGATCTTCGCTGGCTCGGTTTTCAGCCGGATGCGATCTCGCTGAACTCGCTGCAGCGGGCCGACTCGGGTTGCCGGCAGAGTTCCCACCCCCGCCGCTATCAGGCCGCTTTCGATCGCCTGCGAACCGTCACCGGCGTGTACGGCTGCATCTGTACCCGCGAAATGATGGCCCCGGTCGGCACCGATGGTGAACGCCGGTATGCCGGCACCTGTCGCGGTCAGCCGATCGAACGCGACCGGCCGGCGGTGCTCCGCGCACAGCTACCCGATGACGCCGTGCCGATCGAAGACCTGCGCCACGGCTCCCTGGTGCAGCATCCTCAGCGCGACCGCGGCGACGTGGCGGTGCGCGACGCGCGCGGCCAGTGGACCTACCAGTTCTCGGTGGTGGTCGACGATCTGCACGATGGCGTGAACCTCGTCGTCCGGGGCGACGATCTGCTGCCGTCGACCGGGACGCAGCGGCTGCTGGCGCGATTGCTCGGGCATACCGGCGAGGCGTTCACGATCCATCACCCGCTGGTCCGCGATGCCACCGGACACAAGCTCAGCAAGCGCGACAGCAGCGAAACGGTGCAGGAGCTGCGCCGGAGCGGATTGTCAGCTGTCGAAGTGCGGCGGCGGGCTCAGGCTGCGGTCGGCGGCGGGGCGCCCGTCACGAGTTAGTTGGTGTTGCCGTACACCATGCGGTAGATCGACTGGTTGCGCAGCACCGTGCGCACGTAGTCGCGGGTTTCGACGAAGGGAATCCGCTCCACGAACACTTCCGGATCGGCCAATGCGTCGCGGGCGTGATCCGCGGTTCGCTGCTTGCCGCTCAGCGGTGTCATGCTCCATTGATCCACACGGGACACGCCGGCGTTGTACGCAGCGAGACCGCGCTCGACGTCGGGATACAGCGCCAGGTCGGTGGCGAAGTGATGGATGCCGAGCGCGAGATTGACCTGGCTCACCCAGAGCAGCGCGGGGTCGAAGCCCGCCAGGCCCAGGATGTTGGCCAGGTCGCGTCCGGTGGCGGGCGTGACCTGCATCAGTCCGCGGGCATCCGCACGCGACGTGGCATGCGGATCGAACGCCGATTCCTGGCGGATCACTGACGCGACCAGCCAGGGATCCACCTGCTCCCGCAGCGCCGTGGCGCGCAGGGTTCCCGCGTCGGGCAACGGATACAGCAGCCGCCACAGTTCGGCGTCGCGCGAGGCGCCGCCGGTGCGAGCGCGACCGGCGAGCTGTACGGCGCGGGCGGTGAAGCCGCGAACCGCAAACGATTCCGCGACCCGTTCGGCGTCGCTGCCGGTGGCGGAGGTGGCAATCCGATCGCGCTCGAACCGCGCTTCGGCGGCGAGCCCCACGGTGTCGAGCTCGGCCGCCCGGGCGAACACTCCATTCAGCGAGTCCGGGGGCAGCGAATCGGGCGGCGGCAGCGCCGGCCACGGCATGGTGTCCAGCCGGACGGCGGCGCGCATGGCGTAGTAGTTCTCCGGACCGCGCGCGAGGAGGTCGCGATACGCGGCTCCCGCGCCGCGGGGGTTGTGCGCCCGCTCACGCGCGCGGCCCAGCCAGTAGCGCATCGCGTCGGCTTCGGCGCCGACGCTTCGCGGCGAGGCGAGTGCACGTTCGAGCTCGCCGGCTGCAGTAACGGGGCGTCCGGTCTCGAGTGCGATCAGCGCCGCGAGGAGGACGGCGTGTGGACGCTGCGTGCTGGTCGGGTAGCGCCCGGCAATCCGGAGATAGTCGCTGCGAGCTGAGTCGACAGCGCCGTCGTCGGTGGCGAGGTCGGCGAGCAGGGCGAGCGCTGTTGCTGCCGCAAAGGTGTCGCGCGGGAATCGGCGTACCACCGCTCGCAGCGCGGCGGTGGCGGCATCCTGTGCGCCGGCGCGTAGCAGGGCGCGGGCCTGGTCGTAAGCGGCGGCCCCCGCCAGGTCGCGCTCGGTCACGGCTGCATAGACAGCGGAAGCATCGGTCCAGCGCCCCACGCCGCCGAGCGCCGCGGCGTAGTTCATCCGGTCGTGGTCGTCGAGCGGGGCGGTGCGCATCGCCGTAGCGAACTGATCCACCGCATCCTGCATCCGGTTGGCGGACACGGCGCGCCGGGCGACAGCGAGACGATCGTCGTCACTGAACGGTGCCGCGATCTGGTCGGCAAAATCCAGCGCGTCGCGCACCTCACCAGCCGCCGGCGCGGTGCGGATCAGGTCGGCAAGAGTGGCGATGAGTGCGGTGCGGTCGGAATCGCCGGTGGCACCGCGCCACCTGACCTTGATCGCGGCGAGATGGGCGCCGAGCGCATCGTAGCGGCTCGCAGCGCCGGCGATGTCGTCACTGCGATCGCGCGCCAGTGCCTCGGTCCACGGGATCCGCGGCACCGCGGCCGGCAGCGCGACGAGGGCGTAGAGCGCTGCGCGGGCCGCCGAGTCGCGGGTGACGCCCGCTGCCCGCAGTGCCAGCCAGTCGTCGAGTTGCGGCAGCAGCTTCATCGCGCGGCGATAGTTCGCCGCTGCCGAATCGAGCTGGTCGAGGCGGTCGTATGCGCGGGCCACCAGAATCAGCCGACGTCCCTGTTCGTCGGCTGATCGACCCGAATCGCCGGCCGCCGCGACGATCGCGTCAGCCACCGCCTGTGTGTTGCGCGATTCGGCGAGGTCGGCCTGCGCCAGGAGGCGCCGCCCGAGCCGGTCGAAGCGGCTGTCGAGCCACCGTTCGTTCGCGAGCAACTGCCGCACGGTCGCCCATCCCTCCCACGCTGCCGCGGCGCGGGCAGCGAGGATCACGGCTTCGGGCGTGCGGGTTTCCGGGGCGGCGACGACAGGTGCCATGATCTGCGAAGCGCGCCACGCCTGCCCGGCCGCGAGCGCCGAGTCGGCAGCGGCGAACGGAGATTGCGCGGCGAGCGGCGCGGCGGATAGAATCAGCAGAAGCCAACGTGGACAGCGCGTCATGACGGAATGATAGAAGTGAGAAGTGAGAAGTGAGAAGTTGTCTTCGGGTTTCCCTTCTCTCCTTCTCTCCTTCTCTCATTCTCTCATTCTGCTACTCCGGGTCCGCACTCAATCCGTGGAGCGCTCCGGGACGTGTTGCTTGAGACTCTCGAGGAACGGCTGAACGAGGGCTGGCGCCGCGCTGCCGTTCGTCCGCAGCTGTCTGGCGACGCCCGCGTGCGTGCCGCCCTGGAGCGAATCGGCCTCCGATGCGTACGCCTTCCTGTTAGCCGAGTAGTCGATCTCCCACTTGGTGCCCGCGATCTTGATGCCCGCGAAAAGGCCCTTGCTCTCGGAGTACGAGTAGATCTCGGCCTGCGCCCGGTAGTCGGTGGCCGCGGACACGTCCCGGCCTACCGGACCGGCCGCCACCGATGCTTCACCGCCAATGTCGAACGACGAGCGGGCGACGGTGCGCGGCGCGTTCTCGTTGACGAAGATGAGCACGATGTCCGCCGACTCCGCACCGATCTGCAGGCCGAAGCTGCCGCCCTTGAGTCCGATGAACGCGGGCCAGCTCCAGCCCGTGCCGGTGCGACAGCTCACCAGACCGTAGCCCGCCTTTCCGCCGATGCCCAGACCGGCCTCAACGACGCCGGGCACAACGGCCACGCACACGGCCTCCTTCAGCAGCGCACTGGGCGGCGAGCGGTCCGGGACTGACGTGAGTTCCGTCAGCACTTCGCCCGCGCGCTTCGCCCGCTCCGCCAGCTGGTCGTCCTGCGCCGACAGTATGGAAGCGCCCGTCGCCCCTGCGAGGACGATCATCGACGCCATGCGCCATTCCCGGAGGACGCTTTCCATGGCTTTCAGGACGATCTCACCCACTCGATGTTGCACGCGGGGTTCTGCATTCGACCGCCGAGATTCCGCACCCTTCTCCCTTCTCACTTCTCGCTTCTCACTGCTTGTCACTCCGCCGGCCTGAACTCGCCTTCCCATTTCGCCATCACCACCGAGGCCAGGCAGTTTCCCAGCACGTTGATCGACGTGCGCGCCATGTCCATCACGGCATCGACGCCGAGGATCACCGCGACACCCTCGACCGGCAGGCCGAACGATGCCAGCGTACCCGACAGGATCACCAGCGCCGCGCGGGGCACGCCGGCCAGCCCCTTCGATGTCAGCATCAGGGTGAGCATCATCACCAGTTGCGTGCCGAACGAAAGGTGTACGCCGGCCGCCTGCGCCACGAACATCGAGGCCACGGCGAGATAGAGCGTCGAACCGTCG
>JBOHRZ010000021.1:0-15227 GCA_050732975.1 Gemmatimonadales bacterium | reverse complement strand
TCGAGCATGCGGAGCACGGCTTCATTGGCGCCGCCGTGGAGCGGGCCGTACAGCGCTGCGATGCCCGCCGACACCGCCGAGAACGGATCGACGCCCGACGACCCCACCGCACGCACCGCGCTCGTGGAGCAGTTCTGCTCGTGGTCGGCGTGCAGGATGAGCAGGATTTCCAGCGCCCGCTGCAGCACCGGATTGGGTTCGTGCCTTCCGCCGATGCTGAACATCATGTTGACATAGTTGCCGATGTATTCGAGGTCGTTGCGCGGGAATTCGTACGGCAGGCCGCGCGAGTGGCGGAAGAGGAACGCCGCCAGCGTCGGCATCTTGGCCATGAGGCGGACCCGCTGCACGTAGCGATTCTGCGGGTCGGACACGTCTTTGGCGTCGGGATAGTAGGTCGACAGCCCGCCCACGGTCCCGAGCAGCATGCCCATTGGATGCGCGTCGTACCGGTAGCCCTCGAGGTGCTTGATGATGTTGGTATGGACGTAGGTGTGGTAGCGGATGTCGGTGGTCCAACTCTTGAGCTGCGCCGCATTCGGCAGCTCGCCTTCGTTGAGCAGATAGGCCACTTCCAGGAACGACGCCTGCTCGGCGAGCTGTTCGATCGGGTAGCCGCGATAGCGAAGGATGCCGCGGTCTCCGTCGATGAACGTGATGGCGCTGCGGCAGGCCGCGGTGTTCATGAAGGCGGGATCGTAGGTCATCATCCCGAAGTCGTCGGGCTTCACCTTGATCTGGCGCAGGTCGGTGGCGTGGATCGTGTCGTCGGTGATGGGGACTTCGTACTGCTTGCCAGTGCGGTTGTCGGTGATGGTGAGCGTGTCGTTGGCCACGGGGCGCCTCGGGGTCGTTGCGTTGCCGGTTGTCGCGGATGCAAGATACTACCCGCGCCGCAACGCGGCATCCGTCTCTAGGTTCTCCTGCAATGTCTCGTGAAGATTTCCTCATCGGCATGGTGATCGGCGCGGCGGCGGCGAGTGACGCCAACGCGCCCGGCACCGCCGCCGACGTGCAACACCTCGCCGCGGTCGCCCTGGGCGACGCACTGTTGGAGGAGCTGCTGGCCGGCGGGGTCGACCTGCACCGTCTCGCGCGGCGATGGGTGACGTGGGCGGGGGAGGCGCCGCGCGTCATCGCGCCGTCCCTCCGCGAGGCGCTCGACCATCTCCGCGACTTCGACGCGCCGGCACCGCACCTCGCCGGACCCGTCGTTGCTGCCCTCGCCGCGGCACTCCCCGCCGCCGTCGCGAGTGCCTCGCCGCGATCGATGATCACCGGCGCGTTTCACGTTTCGCGCCTGCTCGATCCGCGCGAATCGACCGCGCTGTGTTCCACGGCACTGGTCGTTGCGGCGGCGACCTTTCTCGACGGCCGGCGGGACTTCATTCCGGAACTGATCGCCGTGCTGCGATCGAACCAGGCGCCGCCCGAACTCCTCGACGCGATCCTGATGATCCCCCGCGACCGCCGGATCGTCCCGCCGGTGCCGGTCGGCGACGCGCCGGATCCGATCGCCGTGGCTTCCTGGATCCTCTGGCAGGCGTACCACCGCCCTCACGGAGTTGACGCGCTGGAGGACCTCGTGGTTGGTGGAGTCGATCCCGCGGTGGGAGCTGTAGCCGCCGGTCTTCTCGGCGCGCGTGACGGCATCGCGGGCTGGCCGGCTGCGTGGCACCGTGCGGCGGCCGGTTATGCGGGGCCGCGCCGTCGGCTTCTCTCCCGGCTGGACACCGCCGGCTAGCGGCCGTCCGCCCGCGTCGGGTCGGGTACCATCCCGCGCTCGATCCAGCAGTACTCCCCGGCGAGAACGTCCTGCGCCAGCCGGTAGGTTGCCGTGTCGTTGGGACCGAATGTCGCTGCGAACTGGGCATCCACCCTGCTGCGCGCATGCCGGCAGAAGAGATCGGCAACCGTGAGCGCTTCGGGGCGGTCACGCGCCTCGGCGTGAGCCCGCGCGATCGTGGCGCTCATTGCGAACAGTTCGCTGCCCGCGTCGACCAGGCGGAAGAGCACCGACTGGCGCTGTTCGAGCCGTGCACCGTAGCGTACCATGGCGTGGAACATCGTGCGTGCCAACTTCCGCGACCGCCGCTCGACGAAGCGGAGGTGACCGGCCAGCGGGCCGAATCGTGCGAATCGCGGCCACCATCCCCAGCCGATCCACTGGCGCGGGTACCAGATGACGTAGAAACCTGCCGCACGAAAGAGCGCTCGCACCCGCCGCCCGCGCCCCGCCCTGGGGTCGATCAGGTCGCCGGCCACCGCCAGATGGGTGTCGAGTGCTTCGCGCGCGATGAAGAGGCGCATGATTTCGCTCGATCCCTCGAAGATCCGGTTGATCCGGAAGTCACGGAACATCCGCTCCACCGGATCGGGGCGATCGCCGCGCGACCGCAGTGAATCGGCCGTCTCGTATCCGCGGCCGCCGCGAATCTGCAGGCAGTCGTCGACGACGCGGAATCCGATTTCCGTGTTCCACAACTTGGCGATCGCCGCCTCCAGCCGGATATCGGTGTGCCCGCGATCGGCGAGCAGCGACGCAAGATCCGACACGGCGTCCATGGCATAGGTGTCGGCCGCCATGGTGCCGAGCTTCTGCGCGATGGCATCGTGACGGCCGATCGCCTTTCCCCACTGGACTCGCTCGGCCGCCCAATGGCGGGAAATCTCCAGCGCACGCTTGGCCCCGGCGGCGCACGATGCCGGCAGAGTCAGACGGCCCGTGTTGAGCGTGGTCAGCGCCAGTTTGAGGCCGCGCCCCTCGCCGCCGATCACGTTGTCGAGCGGCACCTTGACGTCGTGGAACCGGAGCACGCCGTTCTGCATCCCGTGCAGTCCCATGAAATGCAGCCGGTGCGTGACCTCGACCCCCGCCCATGCCGCTTCGACCACGAAGGCGGTGATCTTCTTCCCGGTTCGCGCCATGACGACCAGCAGTTCGGCGATCGGTCCGTTGGTACACCAGAGCTTTTCGCCGTTGAGGATCCAGTGGCTGCCGTCGGGCGCCAGTTCGGCGTGCGTGGTGATCCCGGCCGGATCGGAACCGACGGCGGCCTCGGTCAGTGCGAACGCGGAGATGGCCCCCTTCGCGATACGCGGCAGATAGCGCTGTTTCTGTTCTTCGGTGCCGAACAGCAGCAGCGGCACGCTCACGCCGATCGACTGGCTCGCCGAGAGCAGCGCCGTAAGCGATCCATCCCACGACGTCACCAGGCCGATCGCGTGCGTGTAGCTCAGCTGCGAGAGGCCCAATCCTCCGTAAATTTCGGGAATCTTGATGCCGAACGCCCCGAGCCGGCGCAGCGCGTCGACGATCTCGTCGGCAATGCGGCCTTCGCGATCGATCCGGTCGGCGTCGACCCGCTCGACGAGAAATTGCTGCAACGCGGCGAGGAACGGCGCCGCCTTCGCCGTGTCGGCGGGATCGGCGGCAGGGAATGGATCGATCAGGTCGAGTCGCAGACGCCCGGCGAAGAGTTCGCGAACGAAGCTGGGATACTGCCATTCGGTTTCGCGCGCCGCTTCGGCGACGGCGCGGGCTTCGTCCTCGGAATGGGTGGGGTGCCGCGCCTCGCTCATGAGCCTGAACTATAGCGCTGGCGCAGCCCGAGGCGCGCGGATCAGGTGGCGGTGGGTGAGGTCGACCGGGATGGAAGTTGCACCGTGCAGGTCGTCGCGAACCCGCCCCTGATGTTGTAGCGCGTTGTCACCGTCAGTGAATCGGCCCGCAACACCGTCTGAAGGTCCTCCGCGATCCGCGCCGTGGCGTGTTCCTGGAAGATTCCCACACTGCGATACGTGATGATGTAGTACTTGAGGCTCTTGAGTTCGATGCACCGATCCGACGGTACGTAGCGGATCGTCAGTTCGGCGACGTCTGGAAGCCCGCTGTACGGACAGACCGCGCTGAACTCGGTAGTGGTGGTGACGATCTCCTGCTCCGGGCCATCGTATTCGAACGTCTCCAGGAGCGAGGCGTCGATCGCTTCGGGTCCGGTGAAGGGGATGGTGCGTCCCTCGGCCGCAGGCATGATGAATCCTCCTCGTTGCGGGAATCTACCCGCGCCCGGGCCGGATCCGGCCGCTCCGCACCGCATCGAAGCCGAACCGGGCCCGCACCCTGTCCACCGCGCTGGTGAGTTCACGCTGCCGCAAGTGCTGCGGCGATTCGAAGAGATCGGCGGCCTCCGATTGCGACAGGCCGACCGCGGCGATGCCCAGCAGCCGGATGCCCTGGTGGCGCGCCCGCGCGGTCGCAAACGCCGGCGCGAGAAGGTTGCGCGCGGGCTCCAGCAGCTCGGCGTCGAGCGCGCTGGGCGAAACCAGCGTTCGTCGGCGGGTCACGGTCACGAAATCGCCGTGCCGGAGTTTCAGCACCACGGCGCCGGCGGCGAGTCCTTCGTCGCGCAATTGCGACGCGACGCGCGCCGTGAGCACCAGCAGGACCCGGTCGAGTTCGTCCAGGGTCGCGACGTCGCGATTGAAGGTTGTCTCCCGGCTCACGGACTTGGGCGGGCCATGTGGTCGCACCACGGTACCGCCACGACCGTCGGCCCGCCGCATCAGCGTTGCCGCCTCCTCGCGGCCGACCAGTCGCACCAGTTCATCCGGTGGCATGGCCTGGATCTGCGCCACCTCGATCAGTCCGCGCTCGGCGAGGCGGGCCGCCGTCTTCGGGCCGATGCCGGGGAGTGCCGCGAGCGGCAGGCCGGTGAGAAAACCGCGCTCCCATCCGGCCCGGACCTCACAGATCGCCCGCGGCTTGGCATAGTCGCTGGCAATCTTGGCGATCATCCGATTGGGACCGATGCCGATCGAGCAGCTCAATCCGGTCGCCGCCGCGACGGCGTCGCGCACCGCTTCGGCCGCGTCGAGCAGCGACCGCGGGTAGAGGAGGTCGGTGCCGCTGAAGTCGAGGTACCCTTCGTCGAGCCCGGTCATCACTGCGACCGGCGCGTGCCGGCGGATGATCCGCTCGACCGCTTCGGACGCGACACGGTAGTGGGTAAACTCGCCGCGCACGAAGGTCGCATCGGGGCAGAGGCGCGCTGCCTGCCCGATCGGCATCCCGCTCCGGATGCCGAAGCGGCGCGCACCGTAGCTCGCCGACTGCACCACGCCGCGCGATTCGCGGCGGCCGCCCACGATCAGCAGCTCCACGTCGCGGAGGGCCGGCTGCCGCTGGCGGCAGACCTCCACGAAGAAGGCGTCAAGATCAAGGTGCATGATGCGGATCGACACGGTGCGGGTCTCCGGCCTGCTTCCCTAGATTCTACCTACTAACGAGGAGGCGGGGATGCGAATCGGCTTTGCCGGACTCGGCGCCATCGGCGCGCCGATGGCGGCCAGATGTGCGGCGGTGCATCAGCTCACGGTCTGGAATCGGACCGGCCAGCGCGCCAGCGAGTTCGTCGCGGCCCATCCCGGTTCGCGCGCCGCGGCGACGCCCGCCGAGCTTGCCGATGGTGCCGAGGCGGTCATTTCCTGTCTGCCGACCTCGCGCGAGGTAGCGGCCCTCCTCGACGGCGCCGATGGACTGCTGGCGACCATGCGGCGCGGCGCCATGCTGATCGACTGCACCTCCGGCGATCCTGCCACATCACGCGCCATCGCGAAGCGCCTCGGTGGCCACGGTATCGCCTTCGTCGACGCTCCGGTGAGCGGCGGGCCGCCCCTGGCGAACGCGGGGAAGCTCACGGTGATGTGCGGCGGGGAGCCGGCCGATGTTGATCGCGCCCGCGCCGTTGTGTCGGCCTTCGCCGCGAAGGTGGTCCGCATGGGGCCGGTCGGCACCGGACATGCGATGAAGGCGGTCAACAACGCTCTCCTTGCCGTCAACATTCTCGCCGCGTCCGAGGGTCTGGTGATGCTGGCGAAGGCCGGATTGCAACCCGGCGACGTCGTCGACGTGCTCAACGCGTCGAGCGGCCGGTCGTTCGTGACCGAATCGCTGGTGCCGGAACGGGTACTGACCGGCACCTGGCCGGCGCTCTTCCGGCTCGCGCTGCTGGAGAAGGACATCGGCATCGCCCACGAACTGGCCCGCGAGGTCGGAGTGCCCGGTGCGGTGCTCGGCCTGGTGCGCGACCGGCTCCGCGAATTGCGCGCGGCCCTCGGCGAGACCGCCGATTATCTCGATCCCATCCGGGAGGCCGAGCGGGCTGCCGGTGTGGAGTTGCGGCGGTGACTGAACCGGTGATCGGTCCGGCGCCGGTCCTCGTTCTGGTCGGGATGCAGGACCTGGTCAATATCGCTTCCTGCCTCCGCATCGCCAAGAATTTCGGAATCGATTCCGTGAGACTGGTGGCGCCGGAATGCGAGGTTGACTGGTACCGGATCGAAGGTGTGGCGCACAACACCGGCGACCTGATCGACCGGGTCACGACGCACGCCGAGCTCGATGCTGCCCTTGCCGACCTCGTCGCCGTGCACGCGCTCACCGGACGCGAGCGCACCGCGAAGCGGCGCGTGCTTCGGCCCCGGATCGCTGCCCCGCGGCTGATCGCCGGCGCGGCGGCTGGCCCGGTCGGCATTCTCGCCGGCCGGGAAGACAAGGGCCTCAGCAACCAGGAACTTGATCGCTGCGACACGCTGGTCACCATCAGCGCCAATCCGGCCTACAACTCGCTCAATGTTGCCCAGGCTGTGGCCATTTACTGTTATGAACTCTGGCTCGCCCGCGGCGGCGACGAGCTGCCGTTCAAAACACCCCGCAAGGTCAGCGAGCCGGCGACCCACGCCCAGGTGGAGGCGCTATTTGCCGATTGGGACCGGGCGCTCCGCGACATCGAGTTCTTCAAGACGCGGCAGCCCGATCTGGTGATGCGAACCTTCCGCGAGGTCGTCTTCCGGGCTGCCCCCGATGCACGCGAGGCGGCCCTGCTGCGAGCTATCGGTCTCGAAGTCGGCCATTATCTGCGGCGTCAGCGAGCGCCGCGCGACAGCTAGTTGTACGAACCCTCAAGCTTTGCTACTTTTTCCGCTCCTCGACCGGTTCGGGTGGATTCAGGCTATGGGCAAACGGCTCCTCGTTGGGCTAGGCACCGCGGTGCTGCTCGCCGTCGCGCTGCTCATCGCGCACCGTGGCAATGCACAGCAGCCGGGTGCAGGCCAGCCCGTCGTCGCCGCCGTCGACTCCTCCTCGCTCCGCGGGCCGCGCCAGCCGATCTTCTTCCGCCACGACATCCACGTCGGCCGCGCCCAGATGCAGTGCCAGTACTGCCATTATTCCGTCACCTTCTCGAACGAACCCGGCATTCCCAGCATGCAGACCTGCATGGGATGCCATTCGCTGTACGTGAGCGGCAGCACGCCGCAGAACAAGGCCGAGATCAAGAAGCTGCGCGACGACTGGAACAAGAAGACCCCGGTCGAATGGGTGCGCGTCCACGCCCTCGCGCGCCACGTGCACTTCCCGCATTCGCTGCATATCAAGGCCCTCGGTCCCGATGCTTGCGCCACCTGCCACGGCAATGTGGCGCGCATGCCCCAGGTGTTCATGGTGAACCATGTGACCGACATGGGCTTCTGCATCAGCTGTCACCTCGAGCGCAAGGTCTCGCGCGATTGCACCACATGCCACTACTGAAATGAGCACACCAACCCGGGACGACGTGACCGCAAGCGATGATCAGCAGGAAACCGGGCTGGACCGCCGCCGCTTCCTCAAGGTGATCGGCACAGCCGGCGCCGGCGCCGCGGTTCTGTCGGGGTGTTCGACGGAACGGGTCGCGAAGCTGGTGCCGTACATGGTGCAGTCGGAGGACCAGGTCCCCGGTATCCCGACCTGGTACGCGAGCACCTGCGCCGAATGCGCCAGTGGATGCGGCCTTTACGTCAAGACCCGCGAAGGCCGCCCGATCAAGCTGGAAGGGAATCCCGACCATCCGGTCAACGCCGGCACCCTGTGCAGCCGCGGGCAGGCCGGTCTCCAGGCGCTCTACAATCCCGACCGGCTTGCCGGGCCCATGGCGAAAAACGCCGCCGGGAAATGGGATTCGATCAAGTGGGACGACGCGATCGCTCGACTGGCCGCCAAAATCGGCGCAACCCACGGTGAGTTCGCGGTCATCAACGGCTACGGTGCCTCGACGTTCTCGTCGCTGCTGACGAAGTGGACCGCCGCCCAGGGCGGCTACATCTGCAACTATCAGCCGTACGGCCGCGAGGCGGAACGGCTGGCCAACGAGGCGACCTGGGGCCGCAAGGACCTGCCGCTCTACGATTTCGGCGCGGCGAAGTACATCGTCTCGTTCGGCGCCGACTTCCTCGAAACGTGGGGCTCGCCGGTCGAGCAGCAGCGTGGCTTCGCGACGTCGCATGGCTTCAGCAACGGCACCATGGCGCGCGCGGTCTTCGTCGGACCGCGCCTCTCGCTCACCGCCGCGAACGCCGACGAATGGTTGAATGTCCCCGCCGGAGCCGAGGCGCTGGTGGCGCTGGCGATGGCGCAAGTCATCGCGACGACGAAGGGGCACGCCGCCGCGGCGTCGCTCGCCGACTACACGCCCGACAAGGTTGCCCACGACACCGGGCTCACGGCGAAGCAGATCGGCGATCTTGCCGCGGCCTTCGCTGCGGCACCGCCGTCGATCGCGGTCGCCGGCGGCGTCGGCGCCCAGCACCGCTCCGCAATCGAGCTCTGCCAGGCCGTCAATACCCTGAACGAAGTCGCCGGCAACGTCGGTGCCACGGTCAAGTTCGGCGCCGTCCCCGAGACCACCGAGGGATACGGCACTGTTCGTTCGCTCTTCGACCGGATGGCCAGGGGCGAATTTCAGGTGGTGCTGGTGCACGATTCGAATCCGCTGTTCACCATGCCCGCGAGCGGCGGCTTCGCGGCGCAGTTCGCCAAGGTGCCGTTCAAGGTCTCCACGGCGGCGGTGATGGACGAGACCGCGGCGGCCTGCGACCTGATCATTCCGAATCTCCACGCGCTGGAGCGCTGGGATGACGCCATGCCGCGCGCGGGAGTGACCGGGATGATGCAACCGGTCGTCGAGCCGGTCCGCGGCGGCATGCACACCGGCGACGTGCTGTTCAAGGTCGCCAAGGCAGCCGGCGGGCCGCTGGCCGCGTTCACGGCGCCGACCTTCGAGGCCTATCTCAAGGGCGAATACCAGAACACGCTCAAGGCACAGGGTGATTTCAAGACCGCCTGGCGCGAGCTGCTGGGGAAGGGCGGGATTTTTGCCGCGTCGCCCGCCGAACAGCCGAAAGCGACCGGCACCGCCGTGAGCTACACGGCGCCGGCATTCGACGGCAACGGCGAATTCGTGTTCATGGCGTATCCATCGATGCAGTACCACGACGGTCGTGGCGCCAACAAGCCGTGGCTCCTCGAGAACCCCGATCCGATCACCAAGATCACCTGGCAGTCATGGGTCGAAGTCCATCCCGACACGGCGCAACGGCTCGACGTCCGCGAGGGCGAGATCGTCGAGCTTTCGTCGCCGCACGGCAAGCTGCGCGCGCAGGTCTACGTGTATGCGGGGATCCGCCCCGACGTGCTGGCGATGCCGATCGGCCTGGGCCACACCACGTACGGACGCTACGCCGTGCTGTCGGACGGCAAGCCGCGGGGTGCGAATCCGCTCGACCTGCTCGGCGGCGCCGACGAGCGCGGCTTCCTGCCGTATGTCGGCACGCGCGTCTCCGTCAAGCTCACCGGTGATTATCACAAGACCGCCCGCGTCGACGGCACCCCGCGTCAGCTCGGCCGGGGGATCATCCAGACCATGCCGCTCGCCTACGCGGCGAAGGGGATGACGCCGGAAGAGTCCTACAAAGCGGCCGGGCTCGGCGAAGCGCCGCTCAACACGCCGCTGGAACGCACCGCGATCGCCGGCTGGTACGCGGCGCAGGAGGCCACCGACAGCATCGGCGATTATGCCGGCGAGCATCCCAAGTGGAGCATGGCCGTCGATCTGTCGCGCTGCACCGGGTGCTCGGCGTGCGTGACGGCGTGCTACGCCGAGAACAACATTCCGACCGTGGGCGAAGAGCAGGTCTTCCGCCGGCGCGAGCTGAGCTGGATGCGGATCGAGCGGTACTGGGAAGGCGGCAGCGACGGGGTGCCGTTCGTGGCGCGCTTCTCGCCGGTGATGTGCCAGCACTGCGACAACGCCCCGTGCGAGCCGGTGTGCCCGGTGTACGCGGCCTATCACACACCCGACGGACTCAACGCCCAGGTCTACAACCGCTGCGTCGGCACCCGCTACTGCGGTAACAACTGCCCGTTCAAGGTGCGTTACTTCAACTGGCTCAAGTACAACGAGAAGGCATGGCCGGAGCCGCTCAACCTGCAGCTCAATCCCGATGTGGTCACCCGCGCGCGGGGTGTCATGGAGAAATGCACCATGTGCATCCAGCGGATCCGGGTGACGCAACACACCGCCGTCCTGGAGAACCGCACCATCAAGGACGGCGAGTTCACCACCGCCTGCGCGCAGGCCTGCCCGTCGGGGGCCATCAAGTTCGGCAACGTGCACGACCCGGAAGCCATGGTGGTCGCCTGGAAGCGGGATCCGCGTAACTACGGGATGCTGGAGGAGACGAACGTCCAGGCCTCGGTGACCTATCTGGCCAAGGTGCTCCACGTCGAACCGGCGCAATTCCACGGCGAAGAGGAACAGTGACATGGCGGTGATCGCTCACGATCCCAGCATGCCGACGCAGACCCACGCCGAAGTCACCCGCGATGTGGTCCGCACCATCACGGAGAAGCCTCAGCGCGGGTACTACCTGCTCGCCGGATCGATGGCGTTCCTGGTACTGGTGCTGTTCGTCACCTTCGGGGCGCTGCTCAAGTACGGACTCGGCCTGGCGGGGTATGCACCACCGGTGTTCTGGCTGGTGTATATCACCACGTTTGTGTTCTGGATCGGCATCGGCCACGCCGGCACGCTCGTCTCGGCGATCCTCTACCTGTTCCGGTCGCGCTGGCGCACCGCGGTGTACCGCTCCACCGAGGCGATGACGGTTTTCGCGGTGATGACGGCGGCGCTCTTTCCGATCATCCACATCGGCCGGCAGTGGATCTTCTACTGGCTGATTCCGTATCCCAACCAGCGGTATATCTGGCCCGACTTCAAGTCGCCGCTGATGTGGGACGTCTTCGCGATCTCCACCTACCTCACCGTGTCGACCACCTTCCTGGTGATCGGGCTGATCCCCGACATCGCGGCGGTGCGCGATCACGTCAGCGGATGGAAGCGCAAGATCTACTCGGCGCTGTCGCTGGGCTGGACCGGCGCCGACTCGCAGTGGCGGCATTATACCCGGGCGTATCTCTACCTGGCCGCGCTGGCCACGCCGCTGGTGCTCTCGGTGCACTCCGTGGTGTCCTGGGACTTCGCCATGTCGATCGTCCCCGGATGGCACGGGACGATCTTCGCGCCATACTTCGTGGCCGGCGCCATCTACTCGGGCATGGGAATGGTGCTCACCCTGATCATCCCGTTGCGCAAGGTGCTGGGGCTGGAGCACATGATCACCGAGTACCATTTCGACAACATGGCGAAGCTCACGCTGCTCACCGGGTCGATCCTCTTCTATTCGTACTCGATGGAGTATTTCGTCTCCTGGTACTCCGGAAACACCTTCGAGCAGACCACCTTCTGGCGGCGTCCCTTTGGCCCGATGTGGTGGTCCGGCTGGACGATGATCATCTGCAACGCCTTCGTTTCGCAGCTCCTCTGGTTCAAGAAGATCCGCACCAACCTGGTGTCGCTTTTCGTGATCTCGATCTTCATCAACATCGGAATGTGGTTCGAGCGATTCGTCATCATCGTGAGTTCGCTTACCAATGACTACGTGCCGTATGCCTGGGGCATTCCCAACCCGAGCTGGGCTGACTGGTGCATCCTGGCGGGATCGTTCGGCTGGTTCGGGCTCTGGTTCACGCTCTTCTACAAGAATTTCCCGATCGTGGCGATCCAGGAAATCAAGGAAATGATTCCGATGGCCCGCCGCAAGCCGCACCAGGGGTCGCACTGATGGCGGGTAGCGTGCCGGGAGTGCTCGCCTCGTTCGAGCACGTGGATGCCGCCGCCGACGCGATCCGGGACCTCAAGGGTGCCGGCTTCCGCGACCTGACGGTGTACACCGCCGCGCCGCACCACGAACTCGACGCCGCGATCGATGCACCGGTCTCGCCGGTGCGGCTCTTCACTCTGTTCGGCGGCCTCACCGGCGTGGCCGCGGGCTTCGGGATGACGATCTGGATGTCGCGTGCCTGGCCGCAGGTCACCGGCGGCAAGCCGATCGCTCCGATCCCGGCGTACGTGGTGTTCGGATTCGAGCTCATGGTGCTGGTCGGCTCGCTCTGCACCGCCTTCGGCATCGTGATTCTTTCCATGCGCAAGTCGCTCAAGGGCCGGCCGTACAGCCCGCGCTTCACCGACGACCGGATCGGAATCTTCGTCCCATGCGGCCCCGACCGCGCGGCGTCAGTCGAAGCGATGATGCAGCACAACGGCTCGGTCGAGGTCGTCCGCGATGCGTAGGCTTCTCGGCGCCGCGATCCTGCTGCTCGTCGCCGGCTGCGACACCTGGTACACTCAGGTCCCGTCGCCCGACGATCTGATGCACGCCATCCCGTGGTTCGATCACATGCTGATGTCGAAGGCCATCCAGCCGTACCAGAGCGACTCCGTGCCGCGCAACACGCCGGCGGGCGCCGTGCCGGTGGGCGGCGGCGAGGCCGATTGGCGCGTCGGCGATCCGCGGTCCCTGGTATACTTTTTCGACACCGTGCAGGCGAACCGGCTGGTGCACCCGAAGATCACCCCGCAGCCCGACTCCCGCGGCGGCCAGCAACTCTTCAACACCTATTGCGCCGTGTGCCACAACTACAATGGCGACGGACACGGTCCGGTCTCCGAGATGCTGGCGCTCTCGCTCCTCACCGCGCAGGCGCGCGGCTATACCGATGGATATCTCTACAGCATGATTCGCTACGGCCGTCTCCGCATGCCGCAATATGTCGACAAGATCACCCGCATCGACGAGCGCTGGGCGCTGGTGGATTACATTCGCGAACTTCAGGCGAAGGCGCCGGTCGAACCGCCGCCCGGCACCCCGGCAACCGCTTCGGCCAAGCGGGGTCAGTGATGGCGACCGACATCACCGCCGTCCACGAGCAGCTCGCCGACCGCAGTGTCAACGCCCGTTACAGCTCGTTCTTCAACATCGGGCTGCTGCTCGCCGCCGTCGGCCTGGCGCTCTTCCTCCTGGCGATGTCCTGGGGGCAGTCCCAGCGCGCCTGGCAGGCGTTCCACGTCAACTGGGTGTTCTGGACCGGCATCACCTGCGGATCGATCGCCGTGACGTCGGTGCACAAGATCGTCGGCGCCAAGTGGTCGGGAGTGATCCTGCGCCTGTCGCAGGCGACGGCGTTCTTCATCCCGGTTTCGCTGCTCGGGCTGCTGCTGATCATGACGGTCGGCTACCACGCCATCTTCGGCAACATGGTGAGCCAGTTCCCGACGCTCTCACCGGGGAAGCGATTCTGGCTGTCGCACGGCGTCATGGCGATCCGGCTCTTCGTGGCGCTGGGCCTGCTGTACGGCGTCGGCATCTGGATGATCCGCTGCGACCTTCTGCCGGACCTCGCCTTCGTGCGTGATCGCGTCTCCGGGGCGCGGAGGGCCCGCTACGACCGGATGCTGCAGGGCTACGACGACGGCGCCAACCACGTAAAGCTGTACCGGCTCGCCGGAGCCTACGCGCCGATGTACGCCTTCGTGCTCACCATTGTCGCCTTCGATTGCATCATGGCGTTGCAGCCACACTGGTTCTCGAATCTCCTCGGCGGCTGGTTTTTCATGGGGGCGTGGCTCGGCGCGCTGATGCTGCAGGCACTTCTGATGCTGCACGCGCGAACGGCCGTGAACCTCGACGAGTTCATCTCGCCGAAACAGCGCCACGACCTGGGCAAGCTCTGTTTCGGATTCACCGTGTTCTGGACCTATCTGATGTGGGCCCAGTACCTGGTGATCTGGTACGGCAATATGCCGGAGGAAACCGGCTTCCTGTTCGCACGCCTCTGGGGGCCGTGGCGGCCGATCGGCTGGATAGTTGGCGTCGGGGTCTTCCTGGTCCCCTTCGCGGGGCTGATCGGAGTGGCGCCCAAGAAATCGCCGGTCACCCTCGGCTTCCTGGCGGCCGTCTCATTCGTATCGCTCTGGCTCGAGCGATATCTGCTGGTCACCCCGTCGGTCACGCCGGAGAGCGGTCCGGTCTTCGGACTGCCCGAAATCGGCCCGATCTGCCTCTTCCTCGGCCTGTTCCTCTTCTGCTATGCGCTGTTCGCCAGAACCTTCCCGATGGTGTCGCCGCGGCTGGCACTCATCACCCTCGATCGTGAAGCGGCGCATCACTGAACTGCTGATTCCGGCGGTCGCACTTGCGGTCGTCGCCTGCGGCAACGATGGCGGTAACCGGCAGGTGTGCACCGACCTCTTCGCCTACATCACCACGATCGCCGTCGACAGCGCCGGGCAGCCGGTCCCGGGACCCTTCACCGTGCGGGACTCGGTCCAACGCACGGGCGCGGTATTCACGATCCAGGAGGTCGCGCTCGACACACCGGGCCTGGTCACGGTATTCAGCGATAGTCAGCTCGACGCCGTCCGCGAAGGCGGTGACGCCGTCACGATGACCGGCAGCGGGCCGGGGAAGTCGTTCGGTGCGGTGTTCACCTTCGGTAGCGATGGCTGCCACGTCCGCAGGATCGCCGGGCCGGATACCGTCGTCGCGCACTGATGCCGCAGGTCGGGCGTGTCCCGGGGAAGACAGACGAACGGCCGCCGCGAGCTTCGCGGCGGCCGATTCGTTACGGCGTCCTTCGCTTCTCTTCACTTCACTCCGGTTACGGCACCTCGACCTGGTTCATCAACGCATTCAGCGAATCCGCCGGCAGATATCCGGCGACCGCTGCCATCCGGACGGTGCGCATCGGATGCGCCTGCGGTCCGGAGATGTAGTCGGGCCGGGTGCGGATCGGGATGCTGACGTTGATCCCGGTTGCCTGGAGAATGTCGCTCACGTCGGCGAAATCCTCTTCCAGCCCCTCGAAAATCCAGATCGAGCGTCCGTCGGGCAGTTGCTCGCGGACCAGCGACGTGGGCCGTGCCCCGGTGCTGCCATCGCTGCGGTGGGTCCTGATCGAGGTGACCGTCAAGCCCTCGATCCGTGCGACCGCCCGTCGGACGATGCTGTCG
>JBOHRZ010000020.1:0-15558 GCA_050732975.1 Gemmatimonadales bacterium | reverse complement strand
AATTCACCGGTGCGCAGTTGCGGGCCATGACGGCGTACCTGGAGGGACTGCACTGATGGCGGCGTTGTTCCGCCCCGCCGCCACACCGGCCGGCCGGAGCGCATTGATCGCAGCGTTGTTCGCAGTGGTCGCGGCCCCGACGCTGATCATGGTCTGGGTACGGACATCGTGGGCCCGCGGCGAGCGGACAACGGTAGCCCAGCCGATACCGTTCAGCCACGCACTGCATGCCGGCACGTTCCGGATCGACTGCCGGTACTGTCACAGCGAGGTCGAATGGAGCGCCTCGGCAGGCATGCCGCCCAGCGACCGCTGCGTGACCTGCCATCAGACCAAGTGGATGGCTTCGCCGGCGCTGGCCCCGGTCCGGGCCAGCCTCGCCAACGGCACACCGGTGCCGTGGCAGCGCGTGACGCAATTGCCGCAGTTCGTGTATTTCAATCACGCCATGCACGTGCGACACGGTGTCGGCTGCGAGACCTGTCACGGCCGGGTCGACCGCATGACAGTGGACCGGCAGGTGGTTCCCCTGACGATGGGCTGGTGTGTCAGCTGCCATCGCGACCCGGAGCCGCACCTGCGGCCGCAGTCAGCCATCACGACGATGGGATGGTCGCCGGCGTCGCTGTCGCCGGCGGAGCGGCAGACGCTGACCGCGAGCTATGGTATTCATCACTATACCAACTGCACGACATGCCACCGATGACGTCCGACGCGCTGTCCCGGCTCGCCGGCGAGATGTCACGCCGGGATTTCGTCCGGCTGCTCGGCGCCAGCATGGCGCTGGCCGGTGTCACCGGTTGCGTGCGCGAACCATCGGAGCCGGTCTTCCCGTACATCCATCCGCCGGACGATGGGGCAGGCACCGCGCTGCACTTCGCCACGGCGATGACGCTGGACGGCTACGCCACCGGGCTGCTGGTGCGCAGCGTCGACGGGCGGCCGGTCAAGATCGAAGGAAACACCGAGCATCCCGCCAGCCTGGGCGCGTCGAGCGCGCAGCACCAGGCGGCCCTGCTGCAGCTGTACGATCCGCACCGTGCCGGCCATCGCGGCGGCCAGCGCCGTCCGTCGGATTGGACTGCAGCGGTGGCCCGGTTCGTCGTGCCGCAACTGCGACAACGCGGCGGCGCCACCGGCACCGGCGTGTGCCTGCTGCTGGATCCGATCAGCTCGCCGGTCACGATCACGCTCATCGAGCGGCTGCGCGACGCGCTGCCCGGCCTGCACGTGCACTTCCATCAGTCGGTCGAGGCCGGTAGCGCGCTGCAGGCGCATCGTGCCGCGTTCGGCGAACCACTGCTGGCGACCGCCGACCTGACCAGGAGCGAAGTCGTGGTGGCACTCGACGCCGATCCGCTTGCGGACGGCCCGTGGTCGCTCCGCTACGCACGGGACTTCGGCGCCCGACGCGGGTCGGGGCAGCCGGTGCGATTGCATGTCGCGCAGGTCGCCCCATCTCCCACCGGCACCCTGGCGCACCATCGCGTGGCGCTGGCGCCATCGGAGATCGTCAATGCGTCCCTGGCGCTGGCGCACAATGTTGCGGCGATCGCCGGCCGGGGGACGCTCACAATGCCGGTGCCGCCGGTCTCCGCGGAGACGAGCGCCTGGGTTGACGCCGTCGCGGCCGACCTCGCAGCCCATCGCGGCTCCAGTGTGGTACTGGCGGGCGACCGGGCGCCGATCGCGGTGCACGTCGCGGCGGCAATGATCAACGACCTGCTCGACAACGTGGGGACGACGGTCTGGTATCACGAATCGCCGGTGTACGAGGCCGGCGAAGACTCGCATGACCCGGTACGACTTGCGGAGATGATGGCCGCCGGCGGCGTTGACACCTTCGTCGTTGCCGCGACCAATCCGGTGTACACCGCGCCTGCCGACCTGCCGCTCGGCCTCGGGCTCGCCCAGGCGCGGAATTCCCTGTATCTCGGCGAGTACCCCGACGAAACCGCCGAAATCGCCGGCACCTTCCTGCCTCAGACCCACTTTCTCGAGGCCTGGGATGCGGTCCGTGCGCGGGATGGCACGGTATCGTCGGTGCAACCGCTGATCGCGCCGATCTTCGGCGCTCATAGCGTCAACGAACTGCTGGCCGGAATGCTGGGCGATGGCCGCTCGCCGCGCGCACTGATCCAGGCGCTCTATCCGACGGGCGCGGACGTCGACGTGCTGCGCCGCGGGCTGGTGCCGGGATCGCAATTCACCCGCCGGACGCCCGGGCTTCGTGCCGATTCCCTGTCGCTACTCGCCCCCGCGCCGGTCGCGGAGATCGAACTCCGCTTCACCACAACGGCGCTGCATGACGGCCGCTTCGCCGGCAACGCGTGGCTGCAGGAGCTCCCCGATCCGATCACGTCACTGACCTGGGACAACGCGCTGCTACTATCACCCGCCACCGCGAAACGGGTCGGCGTGGAATCGGGCGATGTGGTGGACGCACGCGGCACAGGCGGCGTGATCGCCGCGCCCGTGCTTGTGGTGCCCGGCCACGCAGACGGCGCCGCATCGCTGGCACTGGGCTACGGCCGCCGGGGAGAGGGCATTCTCGATGAAGTCATCGGCGTCGATGCCGCACCGTTGCGCAGCCTGGGTTCGCCATTCGTGGCGGATGCCGTCCGCCTCGTCGCGGTGGGCGCGCGCCACACTCTGGCGCTGACCCAGCAGCACTGGACCATCGATGGCCGCGCCGACGACATCAGCAACGGATCCGTTGTCGAGCCGCCACCAGGAGCCCTCTACCATGCGACGCCGTCCGAGTCTGATGGCTTCGCCGCCGATCAATGGGCGATGACCATCGACCTCGACCGGTGCACCGGATGCAGCGCGTGCGTCGTGGCCTGCCAGGCCGAAAACAATATCCCGGTCGTGGGCAAGCCGGGCGTGATTCAGAGCCGGGAAATGCAGTGGATCCGGATTCATCGCTACCTCGACGGTGCCCCGCAGGCCGGAGGGATCGTCGCCCAGCCGATGCTCTGCCAGCACTGTGAAAACGCGCCCTGCGAGTACGTGTGCCCGGTCAATGCCACGGTACACAGCGATGATGGCCTCAACGAAATGATCTATAATCGCTGCGTCGGCACCCGCTTCTGTTCCAACAATTGCCCCTACAAGGTCCGGCGGTTCAACTGGCTGAATTACCACGACGCAGTGACGCCGGTGGACGAGCTGCTCTACAACCCGGACGTCACCGTTCGCGCCCGCGGCGTGATGGAGAAGTGTACCTTCTGCGTCCAGCGCATCCGAACGGCGCAGGCCGCATCGCAGCTTGCCGGCAACCCGACCACCGGACCGGTGATGACCGCCTGCCAGCAGGCGTGTCCCACCGGCGCGATCGTGTTCGGCTCGCTCACCAATCCGGCTGATGCCATCGTGCGGAGTTTCCACGACGAGCGTGCCTTCACGGCGCTGGCGTCGCTCAACACGCGACCCCGGGTCCATTACCTGCGCCGCCGGGCGGCCGGACCGGAGGAAGCCTCGTGACCGCCGCGGCGCTGATCATCGATCGCGCGGCGGAACGGGCTCGCGCCCGCGAGTTGCTGGCCGAACCACCGTTGCTGCCCGACACCAGGACCGGTGGCGAACTGACCCGCGGGTTGCTGGCTCCGATCTGGACCCCGCGTCCCGCGTGGAAGTGGCTCTTCATCATCCCACTGTGCCTCACGGCGCTGTTCCTCGTCGCGATGGGCGTCACCTTCGTCCGCGGCATCGGGGCGTGGGGCAATAACGTCCCGGTCGCATGGGCGTTCGCGATTACCAACTTTGTCTGGTGGATCGGCATCGGGCACGCCGGCACATTCATCTCGGCGTTTCTCCTGCTCCTCAATCAGGGATGGCGGAACTCGATCAACCGCATGGCCGAGGCGATGACGCTCTTCGCCTTGGTCAACGCGGGGCTCTTTCCGGTGCTGCACCTGGGCCGCCCGTGGTTCGCGTATTGGCTGATTCCGTATCCCGCGACGACGGGAGTCTGGCCGAATTTCCTCAGTTCGCTGCCGTGGGACATCGCCGCGATCACCACGTACTTTACCGTCTCGCTGCTGTTCTGGTACGTGGGCCTGGTCCCGGATCTCGCCGCGGCGCGTGACGCGGCCCCGACGCGCCTGCGCCGGCGACTGTACGGTATCTTCGCCCTGGGATGGCGTGGCAGCAAGCGGGCGTGGCGCCAGCATCGGGTGATGTATGTGCTGCTCGCCGGCCTGGCCACGCCGCTGGTGATCTCGGTGCACAGCATCGTCTCGCTGGACTTCACCATCACCATCCTGCCGGGGTGGCACTCAACGATCTTTCCGCCCTACTTCGTCGCGGGCGCGATCTATTCGGGCTTTGCGATGGTGCTGATGCTGCTTATCCCGGTTCGCCGCTTTCTGCACCTCGAGGGCGTGATTACCGAGCGTCACCTCGAGCTTTGTGCCAAACTCATGCTCACAACGGGGCTGCTGGTCGCGTACAGTTACCTGTGCGAGGGCTTCCTGGCGTGGTACGGCGGTGATCGGTTTGAGCACTATGCGCTACTGACCAATACGCGCATCGGCCCGTACCGGTGGGTGGTCGCGGCGCAGATCTTCTGCAACGTCTGCGTACCGAACCTGTTCTGGTGGAAGCGTTTCCGCCGCAGTCCGCTGGTCCTCTTCATCGGCGCCACGTTGATCTGGGTCGGAATGTGGTGCGAACGGTTCACGATCATCGCCGGGTCGCTCACGCGCGACTTCCTCCCGGCAAGCTGGCACGCCTTCAGCCCCACGTGGGTGGATTGGAGCCTGCTGGCCGGCAGTATCGGACTGTTCGCGTTCCTGTTCCTGACGTTCCTGCGGTGGGTGCCGTCGGTTGCCGTCAGCGAGATCCGCCTGCAGCAAGCGGAGGAGGCGTTGCGTGCCGCCGAGTCCTGAATCGCCAGCCATCGCGGAGCAGTCCGTGGTCGCCGAATTCGCGACCGCCACGGCATTGCTTGCGGCCGAAGCCGCGCTGCGCGACAGCGGCTGGAATGTAGTGACCACCTACTCGCCGTTTCAGCTCGATCCGATTGACCCGAAGGCACCGCCGCGTGCCGCGTCCCGGCTGCCGCTGATCGGCCTGCTCGGCGGACTGGCCGGCGGCGTGGGTGCCTGGCTCATCGAGTGGTGGACCAACGCGCGCTCCTATCCGATCAATGTCGGCGGCCGGCCACGCCCCGGGATTCCGGCGTTCGTCCCGATCGTGTTCGAGTCAACCATTCTCGCCGCGGCGCTGTGCATCGTGGCCGGATGGTTCATCATCCTCGGCCTGCCGCGACTCTGGTCGCCGCTCGACGAGCTGGAACAGTTCCAGCAGGCCGCAGTGGACGGCTACTGGGTGCAGGTCCGGGTCGACGAACCGGACGCGGAGCGTGCCGCGGCCGCGCTGCGCGACGCAGGCGCTGCGCGGGTGGTCCGGATCGGAACGGCGGCGTGATCAGCCGCGCCCGCCCGGGCATAATGGCGATCGCCGTGGCGCTTGTCGGCTGCCACGAGCGGGTCGGCACCGGCTGGGACTGGAACCGGATGCGGGTGCAGCCGAAGGCGGCCCGCTACACCGGCAACAGCGCGTTGCCCGGCGGCTCGGTGATGCTGGTGCCGCCGGCGGGCACCGTGCCCACCGATTCGTCGCCGTCATCCACCGACACCACTCTGGCGCGTGGCGCGGACCGGTATGCCATCTTCTGCGCCTCGTGTCATGGTCAGCGCGCTGACGGCGCGGCATTGATCGCTCGCAACATGGATCCGCCGCGTCCGCCGTCGCTCGTCGCGGCGCACGCCGCGGCGCTTGGCGACGCCGCACTCGATTCGATCATGCTCCGCGGCGTCGGCACGATGATGGGCTTCGGCAGCGACTTGCCTGCAGCCGATCGCCGCGCGATCGCCCGGTACCTGCGCCAGCTCCAGACCGCGGATCGGCCGTGAGGCGGCGTCTCGCGATCGTGGCATCGATCGGCGCGATCCTCTGGCTGCTTACGCTCCTCGTCGGGACGGCGAGGGCCCTGACGGCCTATCTCTTCGCATTCGACGCACTGGCGACACTGCTGGTCGGCGCGCTGCTGCAGGCGATGATCAGCTATCTCACCAACGCCCGTTGGTTTGCCCTGGTGCGCCGGTACTGCTGGATGGTGGTGGCGGGTATGTGGATCGTTGCGCCACTGGTCATCGCGCTGCTGATCGGGGTTCGTGACGTGTATCCGTGGTCCCGACCGGGCGTGCACGTCAACGCCTGGCTGCAGACGCCATGGTTCGTGCTGCGAACCGCTGTCTACCTCGCAACGTGGATCTGGCTCGCCGAACGGATGACGCGTCATGCCCTCCGCCAGGACGTCGCCGATGCCGACGGAATGGCCCGTGAGGAGCGCATCCTGCGGCGCTTCAGCGCCGGCGGGGTCGTGGCGGTCGCAGTCACGCTGACCTTCGCCTCTTTCGATTGGGTCATGTCGCGTGACATCGGCTGGACGTCGACGATCTTCGGCGCCTATCTCTTCGCCGGCGGCTACCTCGCCGCGTTGGCGCTGCTCGCCCTCCTGGTCTGCGCCGCGCCGCCATCGTCGCCGGTAGCGTCGCTGATCTCGGACCAGCAACGCGCGGCACTGGCAACCATGATCTTCATGGCCGCGATTCTCTGGGCCTACTTCGGCTTCGCGCAACTGCTGGTCATCTGGATCGGCGACCTGCCGCGCGACGCCCGTTGGTACGCCGCCCGCGTGCAGGGCGGCTGGGCGGTCGTCGCCGCCATCGTTGCCGTCACCCAGTTCGTGGTTCCGGTCGCCGCGCTCCTCTCACGCCGCATCAAGCGGAGCCGCCGGGGGCTGGCCACAATCGCGGCCATCGTACTCGCGGGGCATATCGCGGATGCGTTCTGGACGGTGGTGCCGTCGCTGCCAGGCAGCGGCGGCGGCGACCTCTGGCGCGGGGCGATCGCGCTCGTGGCGGTGGGCGCGGTGGCCATGCTCGCCATCGCCGCGCGGGCAGCGCGCTTCGACGCCATTCCGTTCGGCGATCCCGATCTCGATGCCGCAGTGGCGTACCGGCGTCGCTGACAACAGGCACGCCGGTCGATCGAACAGGATCGCGTTCGCATCATCGGTGCACGAGTCGCCTCGCGCGCGGCCGTGTGCGCGCTCCAACTCGGAACTCGTCACCTTGCCGTTATGCGGCGCATTGCCGGGGCATCGATGGCTTGACGCGCCGCGTTATCTGTCGGGACGAAGGCATCATCATGCAGATGATCACCGCGCGCGGTCGCTCCTCGAAGGTACCGGGCCAATGACCCCAGAGGACCTCATCCAATTTCACGGCGCGACCCGCGGCCTGCGGATCGTCGGCCAGCCGTGACGGGGTGGATGGTGGTCGACCAGCCTCCCGACCACCTGCACATCGGCGGCCGCAACGTGGGAAAGGGATCCCGGGTGCGTCTCGTGCCACGGGCCGGCCGCAATGTCTTTGACGCGGAGCTTGCCGGCCGCACGGCGACGGTCGAGTCGATCGAGATGGACCTGGAGGGGACGCCGCATCTCGTGATTTCCGTGGATGACAACCCCGTCGGCGAGTTCCCCGGACACCGCATGCTGGTGCACCGCTTCTTCTTCGGAACCGACGAAGTCGAACCCCTCGACGACGGCAGGCACGCGGAAACATCCGCCAGGATTCTCGTCGCGGGCATCGGCAATATTTTCCTCGGCGATGACGGATTCGGCGTGGCCGTGGTCAACCATCTGCTTGCCGCGGGTCCGATCGACGGCGCCGACGTGATCGACTTCGGCATTCGCGGACTCGAACTGGCCCACGCGCTTGGAGAGTACGACATCGCGATCCTGGTCGACGCGGCGCCTCGCGGCGCATCACCGGGCACCGTCACGGCGCTCGCGCCCGATGACGCGTGGACCGCGCCGACGGAGATCGAATCACCCGCCCTCGACCCCGTCAAGGTGCTGGCACTCGGACGGGCGCTCGGGCCCATGCCATCCGTGGTGCGTGTGGTGGCAGTCGAGCCGGCCATCATCGGCGGACCCGACGAGGTACTCGCAAGACTCAGTCTGCCAGTTGGGGCCGCGGTCGCCCCGGCAGCCGATCTCGTGAAATCGCTGGTCGCGGAATTCCGCGGCGAGGTGGCAGCGTAAGTCAATCCGGTCGAAATCGCTCCACCGCCGCTCGCCGGACCCGGCGACAGCGAGCCGGCCTAGAGTGGGCCCGCCAACTTGCGAATAACCCCTGCCCCCAAGGCGACGAGCGCGGCCGCGGCAACTCCGGCGACGCGCCGGTGCTCCGAGAACCACAACGCCCGGCTGCGCCGGCGCGCCTCGGGACCGAATCGGCCATGCGCCCCGAAATCGCGAACGTCGTCGACCGGATCCCAGAGATTGTCGCGGCCGCCCTCGGCGGGCAGGTCCGCAATCTGCTGGTCCTCGTAGCCGTGTCTCGCCAGGTAGCGGTCCGCAAATCCGGCGGCGACCCGCTCACCGATGATGGCTTTCCAGGTCGATGCACCGACCCAGACTTCACGGCGGTCGTGGCGCGACGCCCACTCGATCGCCCGCGCCGCCACTTCGGGCTCGAAGATCGGCGGCACCGGCTGCGCTGCGTGCGGAAGGCGTGACCGCACCCATTCGAATTGCGGCGTGTTCATCGCGGGCAGGTGAACGATCGTGACGCGAATCCCGGACTCGTCGTGCAGCAGTTCGGAGCGCAACGAATCGGTGAAACCGACGATGGCGTGTTTGGCGGCGCAATAGGCGGACTGCAGCGGAATCGACCGATACGCCAACGCGGATCCCACCTGGATGATGACACCCTGGTCGCGGGGCGTCATATGCTGCAATGCGGCCAGCGTGCCGTGCACGACGCCAAGATAGGTCACTTCGGTCACCCGCCGGTACTCGACCGCGCGCATGCGGGTCACCGGCGAGAATACCGATGTCATCGCGTTGTTGACCCAGATATCAATACGGCCCCAACGATCGACGACCCGGTCGGCGGCCGCGGCCACGGCGCCGGGGTCGGCAACGTCCGCCGGGATTGGCAGTGGAGTGCCGCCCAACGCGCTGACTTCGTCCGCGGCCCCCGTCAGACCCGCACGTCCACGAGCCAGCAGCGCGACACAGTCGCCCCGACGCGCGAATTCGGCCGCGACGGCCCTGCCCACGCCGGCTGACGCCCCGGTGATCACTACGACCCTTGGCTCGTGCGGTTCGTGTGCTTCGCTCATATCCGTGTTGACGAGACGGCGGCTGGCTGCCACACGCCGGCCCGCGGTCATCACTCAGTGCGCTGCGAGGGCGACCACTTCGGCGAGATTGAGAGCCTGCCGCCCGGTGAGTTGCTGCACCTGCTCGCGGCAGCTGAATCCATCCGCGATGATCAGCGTATCCGGATCCGCCGCCCGCACCGCGGGAAGGAGCACGCGCTCGCCGACACGAACCGAAACGTCGTACTTATGGGCCTCGAAGCCGAACGACCCCGCCATGCCGCAGCAGCCGGAATCGAGCAGGCGATAATCGACTCCCAGTCGGCGGAGCACGATTTCGTTCGCGCTCATGTCGAGCACCGCTCGCTGATGACAATGGCCGTGCATGATCGCACGTCGCGCGAGATGACCCGGCTCGAGATTGTTGCGAGCGATGAATTCGCCGAACATCCACGCCTGCCTGGAAAGCCTGGCGGCATCCTGGTCGTCCGGAAAGAGCGCCGGCAGTTCGTCCCGGAAGGCCGCGACGCAGCTCGGTTCCACGCCGACCAGCGGGATACCAGCTTCGATCCATGGCTTGAGCGTCGTGAGCGTGCGCCGCCAGAGTCGCTTTGCCAGCCCGAGCATCCCCCAGTCGTAGAGCGGACGCCCGCAGCACAGTGGCCGCGGCGGAATCTCGACCCGGTAGCCATGCGCGGTGAGCACGTCGACCGCCGCCCGGGCCGGACCGGGGAGCAGCGCGTTCGAGAAGGTATCGGGCCAGAAGAGCACGGTGCCGCTGCTGCCCTGCGGCGGCGGTCGCCGCGCGAACCATCGCCGGAAGCTTGGGCTTGCGAGCTTGGGAATCGACCGGCGTTGCGCGATCCCGCCCGCCGCCTTCAGCAGAGCCGCCAGCGGCGGCACTGACGTCAGGGCATTCGCAATCGGCGCCACGGGCAGCGCCGCGCGCGACCACCAGTGGATCAGGCCCATCGCGTACGCCGCACGGGGACGGACCCTGCCGCGGTAGTAATGCGACAGGAACTCCGCCTTGTAGGTCGCCATGTCGACCTGCACCGGACAGTCCCCTTTGCAACCCTTGCATGCCAGGCAGAGATCGAGCGCTTCGTGTACGTGGCGGTCGCGCCAGCCGTCGCGCACTACATCGCCCTGCAGCATCTCGAAGAGGAGTCGGGCGCGGCCGCGGGTCGAATGACGCTCGTCGCCGGTAGCCATGTAGCTCGGGCACATGGTACCGGAGTCTGTGCGCCGGCATCTCCCGACGCCGACACACCGCGCGGCAGCCTCGGCGAATCCGTGCTCATCGCCGCCGAACGAGAACGACGTCTCGACGATCTTCGGAGCGTAAGTCGGTCCCATCCGCAGGTCCTGATCAGGCCGCCGCGGATCCACCACCTTGCCGGGGTTCATCCCATTGTCCGGATCCAAGATGTGCTTGAATTCGCCGAACGCCCGCACCAGATCGTCGCCGTACATCTTCCGCAGGAAGATCGCCTTCGACTGGCCGTCGCCGTGTTCGCCTGACAAGGATCCACCCATCGACGTGACGAGATCGGACGCCTTGTCCAGGAAGTACATCCAGGTGCGAACCCCGTCCGCGGTCCGGAGATCGAAATCGATCCGGCAGTGCACGCAACCCTGGCCGAAGTGACCGTACAACGCCGTGTGGTATCCGAATTCGTCGAGCAACTTCCGGAAGGCGCGGAGGTATTCGCCGAGACGCTCGGGCGGGACGGCGGAGTCCTCCCAGCCTTCATGGGTCTCCCGCAATCCCGGCACCAGCGCGGTCGCGCCGAGGCCGGCTTCACGCACCTTCCACAGCCGTGCCATCTCGCCTGCATCGGTCACCAGCTTGACCGCAGGCGGCTTCGGTTGCGACTTGAGGTCGGCAACGAACCGCTGCGCCTGGTCCATTGCTACCTGACGGGCAGAAGCGCCGAATTCGACGAACAGGAATCCCTTGCCGTCCGGCAGGAGCTTCACGTCGTCCTGATGCATGTGCTTGCGGCCCATGTACTCGACGAGGCAGTCGTCGATTCCCTCCAGGCCGACCGGCCGGTGCTCCATGATGAACGGCACGTGATCCGCTGCCTCGTACGCGCTGGGATAGCCGAGCATGACGAGCACCCGCTCGGCCCGCGCCTCGATCAACGTGACCGTCGCCGAGAGGACGGTGACACACGTTCCTTCGGTGCCGACCAGTGCCTGCGCGACATTGAATCCGGCCTCGGGCAGCAGCGCGTCGAGGTTGAACCCGGACACCCGGCGCGGCAGCACCGGGAACCGCCTGCGGATCTCATCGGCATGGCGATCCCGCAGTTCGGCCAGTTGCCGGTAGATCGCGCCGCGCGTGCCGCCGGCGGTGACGATGGCGGCAAGATCGTCGTCGGACGTGGCTCCCACCGTGAATCGCTCACCGTGGTAGGTGACCACGTCGAGATCGACGACGTTGTGCCGGGTAAGCGGTCCGGGCCCGTAGAACTGTGCCAGCACCGAGTGCACGCCGCACGAGTTGTTACCGATCATCCCGCCCAGCGTGTTGTAGGCGTGCGTGGCCGGATCGGGCCCGAATGTCAGGCCGTGCGGCTTGGCCGCGTCGCGAAGGCGATCCAGCACGCAACCCGGTTCGATCCGGGCGATCCGGCGGTCCGGATCGATCGCCAGGATCCGGTTGTAGTACCGCGAGTGGTCGATGATGATGCCATCGTTGCAGGTCTGTCCGGCGAGACCGGTGCCGCCGCCGCGCGAGGTGATCGGCACGCGGTGGCGGCGGCAGACCTCGATCGCGCCGATGACGTCGGCCGCGGTGCGTGGGTACACTACGCCGAGCGGGACGTGACGGTAATTCGAGGAATCGGTGGAATAGAGCGCGCGATGGCCCGGATCGCAGTGCACCTCGCCCTCGATGGCGGCGGCGAGGTCGCGCTCCAGCGCCGCCGACAGCTGGGGCGTTGACGTCACGGGAAGTGTCCGCTCACCCATCGCCGTAACCTAGCGCGCCGGCGGCACGTGTTGCGAGCGGGCGAGCAGCAAGCTACCGGTCAATCCGGAATCGCTCCGCGTCCGCGCGCTTGAGCTCCAGGCCGAGTCCGGTCCGTGAGCGGTCAGCGCACAACGTGCCGTGATCCGGCACCGGGGCGCCATCCAGCAACGCCTGTTCGATGCGAACATGATCGTGGAAGTATTCCAGGTGCCGGATGCCGGGCGTCGCCAGGCCAAGGGCGACGTGCAGAGACGGCGCGCAGTGTGCCGACATTGGCACGCCGGCGCGCTGGGCGGCCGCGGCAATCCGCCGCCACGCAGTGATACCGCCGCACCGCGTCACGTCGATCTGCAGCACGTCGACGGCGTTCGCCGCAATCAGACCCTCGAAGTCCTCCTGCACATAGCCGTACTCGCCGGCGGCGAGCTCCATGCTGGGCGGCAGGCTGGCCCGGACCATCGCCAGACCGTGAAAATTCCGCTGCGGGACGGGCTCCTCGAACCAGGTCACACCCTGCCCCATGAACCGGTACGCCATTTCCCGTGCCTCGTCGACACGGTACCCCCCATTGGCGTCGACGAACAGTTCGGCGTCCGGGCCGATGGCGGCGCGGGCGCGCGCAACCCGGCGCGGGTCGGCCTCATGATCGCGTCCCACCTTCATCTTGACCATCGTGAAGCCGTCGTCGATCCATCCGCGAAGCTGTTGCGCGAGTTCATCGGACGGGTACGACGTGAACCCGCCGCTGCCATAGCAGGCGACTCGCTCACGGACCGGACCGAGCAGGTCGACGAGCGGGACGCCGGCGATGCGCGCACCGAGATCCCAGAGTGCGATGTCCACAGCCGAAATCGCCATCGCGGCGATGCCGGTCTGGCCGAGATTCCGGACCGAGCGGAACATCAATTCCCACACGGCCTCGGGCGAGAGCGTCTCCGCCCGGCGGACAACTCCCGCCAGGTGATCGCGAATCAGCACCGCAGTCGCAGTGTCGGCATAGGTGTAACCAAACCCGGTCTGGTCGGCGGCCTGGACTTCGACCGCGACCAGCGTCGTGGCGTTCCACTCGAGCGTGCCGTCCGATTCCGGGGCGTCGGTCGGCACCCGGTACAGCGCGACGTCGACGCTGTCAACGTGCGCGGCGCTGGCAGCGATTTCCGCGGTGGTCACCGCGGCAGCACCGTTTCCATGATTTCCTTGATCGTCTGGCGGATGACGCCGGCTTCGTCCGGGTCGCCTTTCAGCATGGCCCGGGTGAAATGCCGGGCCTGCTCCACCGTGATGTGCGGCGGCAGCGGCGGCGTGTCGGCATCGGTCACCGCCTCCAGCACAACGGGACGGTCCGACGCGAACGCCTCGTCCCACGCACGGCCGACCTGGTCTGCGGCGTCCACCCGGATCCCTCGTAGCCCGATCAGCTCGGCATACCGGGCGTAGGGAAAGTCGTCGACAAACTGCGAACTCTCCAGCTTCGGGTTGCCCTCCATGACCCGCATCTCCCATGTCACCATATTGAGATCGCGGTTGTTGAGCACCAGCACAATGAGCCGCGGATCGCTCCATTGCTTCCAATAATGCGCTGCGGTGAGCAACGCCTGATTACCGAGCATCTGCATCGCGCCGTCGCCCACCATCGCGATCGCCACTCGATCCGGAAATGCGAACTTCGCCGCCAGCGCGTAGGGGACGCCGGGGGACATCGTCGCGAGCCCCCCGGACAGCGTCCCCTTCATTCCGGGTCGAAGCGTCACGTCGCGTGCGTACCAGCTCGCCACGGTGCCGCTGTCGGCCGCCAGGATCGCGTTGTCGGGGAGCCGGGATGACATCTCGTGGAATACCCGCTGCGGATTGAGCGGTGCGGCGTCGCCTTTGGCCCGCGCATCGACCACTTCGCGCCAGCGGTCGACGTGACCTTCGACCTCCTCCCTCCAGGTCCGGTCACCCTTCCGCTCGAGATAGGGCATGAGCGCCTTGAGCGTCTCCCGCGCATCGCCGGTCAGTCCCACTTCCATCGGGTATCGCAGGCTCAGCATCCGCGGGTCGATGTCGATCTGCACCCCGCGGGCCGAACCCTCCCGCGGCAAGTACTCTGAATACGGGAAGCCCGACCCGATGACGAACAGTGTGTCGCAGTCATTCATCATCTGCCAGCTCGGCCGGGTGCCGAGGAGCCCGATCGCGCCGGTGACGTACGGCAACGAGTCGGGTACGACCGCCTTGCCCAGCAGCGCCTTCGCGATGCCGGCGCCGAGCACGTCCGCCACCTTGAGCACCTCGTCGGAGGCACCCAGGGCGCCGGCACCGACCAGAATGGCGACGCGCCGGCCGTCGTTGAGGACGCCGGCCGCGCGCTGCAGGTCCGGCTCGGCGGGAATCACCACCGGCGCCGAATACCCCACCCCCGAATGCACCGTTTCGTGCGCCCGCGGCGGCGCTTCGTATTCGAGCTCCTGGACGTCGCCGGGAAGGATGATGCAGGTCACCGTCCGCTGCGACAGTGCGATCCGCACCGCGCGGTCGACCAGGTGCCGGATCTGCGGCGCGGCGGTCGCTTCTTCGCAGAATTCATGGGCCACGTCTTTGAACAGCGTGTGCAGGTCGACTTCCTGCTGATAGGCACCGCCCAGCGCCGCCCGATGCGCCTGACCCACGATCGCCAGCACCGGCGCATGGTCCATCTTTGCATCGTAGAGGCCGTTGAGGAGGTGAATCGCGCCCGGTCCCGATGTCGCGATGCATACCCCGAGCGTGCCGGTGTACTTCGCATGCGCGCAGGCCATGAAGGCGGCCACCTCTTCATGCGTCGTGCGGACCAGCTCGAACTGGTCTTCGCTCCGTTCCAACGCGCCAAGCACTCCGTTAATGCCGTCGCCCGGATAGCCGAACAGGCGGCGCACGCCCCATTCGGAAAGACGGTGCAGCAGGTAGTCGCTGACGGTGATGGCCATGGCTCCTCCGCGACAGGACGGAATGACGGACGGCGCACACTGCGGCGCACCGCTGGAGACGACTCGCCGACGGCCTGCCGCACCCGAGCGCAAGAGCTCGACGATCTGATACCGCGGCGTCGCTACCCGGCGGTGTCGCGTGCGACTCGCGCGAGGAGCCACGTCAGAAAGGCTTGCAGCCGTCGAACGACGGCCGCGACGACAACAGTCGTATCAACCAGTCATCGGAGCGGTATATGCCGAATCACGGGAAGGGCGCTGGCCAGGGCGATCAGTCAAAGCGCCAGGATCCGCAGCGCAACAGCACCAGCGGAAGCCAGGCCTCGAGCGGTCGCCAGAAGCAGAAGGGATCGCAGGGCGGGTCCCGTTCCAGCCGGTCCGAGGAGAGCGACGAGGAGGAGTAGAACACCGCGGCGCGGAGCGGCGAGCAGTCGGCGCCGC
>JBOHRZ010000019.1:0-15662 GCA_050732975.1 Gemmatimonadales bacterium | reverse complement strand
ACTGATGCGGATCCACGTCCTGATCCTCTGCGGCGTTGTCGCGACGATCGTCGCCTGCGGCGGCCGCAAGCCGGCACCCGCGGCGGCGACACCGCCGACGATCGTCTCGTCCGAGAATGTTGCGGTCGTCGACAGCGGCCTGGTGGAGAGCGGACCGCCACTCTCCGGTTCACTCGAGCCGGTGCGCGCCGCACAACTGCGCGCTCAGATCGGCGGCACCCTCGATGCCGTGTATGTCAACGAAGGCTCCGCGGTCGCCGCCGGCGCACCCGTGGCGCTGATCGATACCACCGCGATCGCCGAATCGGTTCGTTCGGCCCGCGCGCAATTGACCAGCGCCACACTCGCCGCGGACGTCGCCCGCCGCAATTACGAACGCTCGCAGACGCTGCACACCGCCGGCGCGATTGCCGATCGCGACCTCGAAGTGGCGCACACTCAGGCCGTCGCCGCCGAAGCGGGAGCGGCCGACGCGCAGAGCCGGCTGGCCACCTCGCAGCAGCAGTTCGAACAGGCGAGGATCCGGGCGCCGTTCACAGGCGTGGTCAGCGAACGGCCTGCCAACAGCGGCGATGTGGTCCAGTCCGGCACGTTGATCGCGACCATCGTGGATCCTGCCGAGTTGCAGTTGGAGGCCTCGGTCCCGGCCGAGCAGGTGGGCGCGATCAAGCCCGATACCAAGGTCGAGTTCGCGGTGAGCGGCTATGGCGACCGCCGCTTCACGGCGCGGATCGCGCGAATCAATCCGACCGTCGATCCGACCACCCGGCAGGTACGGCTTTACGTCACGGTGGCCAACGGGGATCGTGCCCTGGTGGCGGGCGCGTTCGCTGACGGACGCGTGGTGCTGTCGAGCGCGCGGTCGTTGACCGTGCCTGTTGCGGCTATCGACAGCAAGGTCGGGCTGACGGCGGTGAAGCGGCTCAGGAACGGCGTGATCGAAGCGGTGCCGGTTACGCTCGGCGTGCTGGACGATCTGGCCGGACGGGTGCAGGTGCTTTCCGGTCTGTCACTCGGCGACACGGTGCTGATCGGCGGCGTGCTCTCGACGCCTGCCGGAACGCCGGTACGCGTCAGCGGCGCGAACCGCTAGCCGGCGAGGAGGCGCGACCGATGTGGATTTCCGACTTCGCCATCCGGCGGCCGATCATCACCATCACGGTGATGCTGGCGATCGTGGCGTTCGGCGCCGCCGCGTTGATGAACCTTCAGGTCGACGAATATCCTGATCTGGACCAACCAGTGGTGATGGTCCAGATCCCGTACCCCGGCGCGTCGCCCGAGGTGGTAGAGCGCGAGGTGATTGACCCGGTCGAAGACGCAATCTTCTCGCTCTCCGGGATCGATCGGCAGAAGACCACATCGAACGCGGTGGATGGTCTGGCGCAGTTCACCATCACCTTCGACTTCACCAAGCCGGTCGATCAGGCGTCGCAGGACGTGCGCGACGCCATCTCGACGATCCGCGGTGACCTGCCGCCGGAGATCGAGGAGCCGATCATCACCCGCTTCGACTGGGCGCAACAGCCGATTCTTTCGCTGACGCTGTCGTCGTCGTCGCTCGATGCCCGGACCCTCACGATGCTCGCGGATCCCGGTGTGGTCGGAGCGCTGCGTGCCGTGCCGGGCGTCGCTCAGGCAACGGTCATCGGCGGGACGTATCCCCAGATGACGGTGCAGTTGCAGCCGCAGGCGATGCAGGCGTCCGGCATCGGGATCGACGACGTGGTGCGATCGGTCGGCAATCAGAATCTTGCCACGCCGGTCGGCCGGCTCAATGGACCGCAGGAGGAGCGCGCCATCCGGCTGCAGGGACGGTTGACCGACGCGGCGGGATTCCGCGATCTGGTGGTGGCGCAGCGCCGCGGCACGCTGGTCCACCTCGGCGACGTCGCGACGGTGATCGAGGGTTCCGAGGAGCAACGCACCGCGGCGAGCTACAACGGCAAACCGGCCGTCGGCATCGACGTCCTCAAGGCGAAGGGGTATTCGACCGCGCAGGTGGTCGACCAGCTCAAGGCGCGCATCGCCGAGGTGCAGCGGACGCTGCCCGCCGGGGCAAAGCTCGCGATCGTACGCGACGCGGGAGAACGGGTCAAGGCGTCGGTCGATCACGGCAAGTCGACGCTGCTCCTCGGCGCGCTGCTCACGGTCATTGTGGTGTTCGTCTTCCTCAACTCGTGGCGCTCGACGGTCATCACCGGACTGGCGCTGCCGGTCTCGGTGCTGGCGGGGTTCATCGGTGTCTGGGCGTTCGGCTTCACGCTCAACATGATGTCGCTGCTGGGGCTCTCGCTGGCGATCGGCGTATTGATCGACGATGCCATCGTGGTCCGGGAGAACATCGTCCGCCACGTGCAGGCCGGGAAGGATCATTACACCGCGTCGCGCGAGGGCACGGCCGAGATCGGCCTCGCCGTTGCGGCGACGACATTCTCGATCATCGCGGTGTTCGTCCCGATCGCGTTCGTGACCGGACAATCGGGGCAATGGTTCAAGCCGTTCGCGCTGTCGATCGCCGGGGCGGTGCTCGCGTCACTGTTCGTGTCGTTCTCTCTCGACCCGATGCTCTCGGCGTACTGGGCCGATCCGAAGAAGACCGAAGCGCAGAAATCACGGGTCACCAGGATCCTCGACCGTTTCGCCGCCGGGTTCGAGCGGTTCACCGATAGCTATGCGCGGGTCATTGCCTGGGCGCTCGACCATCGGATAGCCATGGTGACGCTCGCGGTAGTAACCTTCGTCGGCGCGCTCGCGCTGCAAGGCGTTGCCGGCGGCGCCGGGTTCGTGCCGATTTCCGACCGCAGCGAGCTCGAGGTAATCGTCGAGGCGCCGCCGACCGCGAATCTGGCGTATACACTGGAGCGAACGGAGACCGTCGCGGCGATCGCCCGGCGGCATCCCGAAGTGATGTATTCCTACGTTACCGCTGGCACGCCGCTGCCGCTGCGGTCACCCGGCGTCGATCAGGCGTACATCTACTTCAAGCTCACGCCGCGGCATTCGCGGAGCCTGTCGGAGACCCAGCTCGGTTCGGTGTTGCGCCGCGAATTCCAGCAGGTCGCGGGCGTGAACGTCTCGGTCTTCACGGGCGGCTTCGGCGGCGCCTTCAAGGAATTGCAGCTCCAGTTTCTGGGGCCCGATATGAATGAACTCGCCCGGATCGGCGCCCAGGCGCTTGATTCAGCGCGCACCGTTCCCGGCGCGGTGGATGTCGGGCTGTCGTCGCGTGGCGCGCGCGAGGAGCTCACGGTGCAGGTTGACCGCGGACTCGCCGGCTCAATGGGATTGTCGGTCGGCGAAATCGGTCAGGCAATGCGGGCGGCGTTCGCCGGAATCAAGGCCGGATATTGGGTCGACCCGAGCGGCAAGACCCGCGACGTGCGTATCAGGCTCGCGCCTGAAGCGCGCCAACGGCAGGCCGACCTCGAGCGGCTGCCGCTCACCGTGACGGCGGCCGACGGCAGCGCGCACACCGTGCCGCTCGGTCAGGTGGCGCATGTCTCGCTGGAAGAAGCACCCGCGCAGATCGATCATCTCGATCGCACCCGCGTCGTGACGCTGGAGTCGAACATCGAAGGGCGGCCGCTCAACAACGTGACACAGGACATGAAAGCGAAGATCGCCCGGATCCCGCTGCCGCCCGGCTACACCATGATGGAAGGCGGGTGGAATCAGCAACAGAACGAGACGTTCACCAGCATCTTCACGGCCCTGGGCATCGCCGTGCTGCTCATGTACCTGATCCTGGTGGTGCAGTTCGGCTCGTTCCTCGATCCGATCGCGATCCTGGTCTCGCTGCCGCTCTCGCTGATCGGCGTGGTGATCGCGCTGATCGTGACGCACGACACGCTCAACATCATGTCCCTCATGGGCGTGATGCTGCTGATGGGAATCGTCGCCAAGAACTCGATCCTGCTGATCGATTTCGCCAAGTGGGCGCGCGAAGAGCGTGGTCTATCGGTACGCGACGCATTGGTCGAAGCGGGACGGATCCGTCTCCGCCCGATCCTGATGACGTCATTCGCGCTGATCGCGGGGATGCTGCCGGTGGCAATCGGCGCCGGCGAAGGCGCCGACTTCAACGCACCACTGGGACGCGCGGTGATCGGCGGCGTGATCGCGTCGACGATCCTGACCCTGCTGGTGATCCCCACCTTCTACGAGATCGTCGACGCCAGCCGGGCCGCGATGATGCGCGGCTTCGCGAAGATCTTTACCACGGCCGAGATCAAGACGGAGCCCTGATTCCTTCTCTCCTTCTCTCGTTCTCTCCTTCTCTCTTTGTCTAGTGGTTCATGATGTCGGGCAGACCGTTCATCACGCCCAGCACCGCGCCCATCACGGCAAACTGAACGACGAAGTAGCCGGCATTGATCAGCCAGAGGCGCATGCTGCGGCGTTCGAACGCGTAGCTCGACGCAAACGACATCGCTACCCAGCAGAGCCCCGCCGCGATCCCGCGCTTGATGCCGCTCAGCAGCGAGTGATGCTCGGGGCGGACCAGGAGCACGGCCATGGCGTATGCCGCGATGAGCGCGGTAACGAATGCCAGCAGGAACAGGCCACCCATCGATGGCTTGGGGGCGCCGGGCGCCGGCGGGGTGATCCTTGCCTCTGCCATCCAGGCCGGCGCGAAGAGCGCCGGCGAATACCAGATGGCTCCGAGGATGAAGGCGGCGACCGCCGCGACGAGCACGGCCAGGTAGTTGACTTCCGGCATGACGGACTCCGATGTCGACGGGGGATCGCCAATACGATGCCACCGAAACCGGAATTGCGGAAGGGGCGCGCCTCAGCGCCGGCGGCGCCCCGGCTGGATCGGGATCTCGTCGATCGAGATCGGCGCGGTGACCTCGGGCGGGTTCCACGGCCGGCGGTGCGGCAGCCAGCAGCGTACACTGCGTCGGTAGAACACGTAGGTGCGGCCGAAGACGCGCTCGAGTTGCCGCTCATCCTCGGGCCGGTAGATCAGGTTCCAGACCAGCGCCAGCGTGACGAAGAATCCCATCACCAGCGTGGACCCGAACCAGAGGCCTGCCCCGATGCCCTGCACCAGGCCGGCACTGACCATTGGGTTGCGGACCCATGCGTACGGCCCGGTCGCGACCGGTTGTCGCGGGGCATCGAACGGAAGCGGCGTACCACGCCCGCGAAGCGCCAGCGTGAAAGCTGCCCAGAAGAACGGCACCGCGCCGCCGGCCATCAACACGATGCCGGGCCAGCGCAGGCCGGGAAATCGGAGCCAATCGAGCGACGGCTGCCGCTCCTTCCAACCGACGATCAGCAGGGGGATCGCCCAGAACAGGAGCAGCGAGACGGCGACCATCGATGCGAACGTCTTGGTCACGTTCCACGTCGCTGGCGCGTCGCCTGCCTGACGATAGAGATTCACGGCCGGAAAGTAATGTTGGGCATCGGGATCAATCAGTATCGGTCGAGGTCGTGGCCCACGACGACGCGACCGGCGAAGCCGCCCCGACGGACCCCGGCTATCAACTCCGAATCGGTGGCGCCCATGCGTACGATGTGGGTGAGAACCAGCAATTTCGGATGAGCGGCGGCGGCGATCCTGCCGAGTTCGACGTCGGAGGTATGGTACGAATGGAGGTACGCCGGCCAGTCCGCGCCGCCGGGACGGTTCTCCGGCGCGACTCGCGACGCCGGGTACACCTCGTGGATCAGCACGTCGACGCCCGCGGCTGCCCGCTCCAGCGCTGGGCTCGGCCGCGTGTCGCCGGAAATCACGATCGAGCGGTCGGGCGTATCGATCCGGTAGCCGAAGGCGTACTTCCAATCTCCGTGCAATACCGGGATTGCCGTGATCCTGACATTGCCGGAGTCGTACACGACGCCGGGATGGATCTCGTGGACGACCACCCGATACCCGCCCGGTGCCTCGTGCTCGAGTCCGTTGGTGCGGATGTCGATGTCTTCGCTCCACGCCGCGATGATGTGCTCGATCATGGCCTTGAGCCCGGGCGGGCCGAAGGCCGGCATCGGCCTGCGTCGCCCCATGACCCACGATGTGAAGATCAGATCCGGCAGGCCGATCGTGTGGTCGGTGTGCAGATGGGTGATGAAGAGTGCGGTGACGCCGTTGATCGGCAGATGAGCCGCGGCAAGCTGGCGTTCGACGCCGGAGCCGGCATCGAAGAGAAAGGTGCGATTGCCGACAACGACCGCGGTGGCCGGCCCCGACGCGTCAGGGTTGGGGCGCGGCATTCCGGTGCCGAGGAGCACCACCACGGTGGAGTCGGCGTGTTGCGCCGGCAGCGGCATCGCGGCGAGCAACGCGACCGCCGCGGCCAGCAGGATCACAGACCGGTCCTCGCGCGCCACTGCTCCGCGATCGCCGCGTGTCCGGCGATCGTCGGATGGACACCGTCGCCCAGCCAGTACGATGCGGGCGCCTTCCGCGCCAGTCGCTGGAACATGTCATGCAGGGGCACGAATGTCGCGTTGGCGGTCGTCGCGACGCGCTTCGCCGCGGCGCGATACCCGTCGAACTCCGGAAACCACGCGTCGCTCACCGCGCCGGTGCGCAGCACGAATGGCTCCATCACGATCAGCCGGACCGCCGGCAGTGCGGCACGCGTCTGCTCGAGCAGCGCTCGATACCCGGCTTCGTATTTCGCTGGCGTTCCCTGGTACTGGCCCATACGCGTATGCCAGATATCGTTGACACCGATCAGGATCGACAGCACAGCGGGCGTGAGGGCCAGGGTGTCGGGATTCCATCGTGCCTGCAAGTCGTCGACGGTGTTGCCGCTCACGCCGCGATTATAGATCTGATAGTCGCGGTCGCTGTGACGTTCGCGGATCGACGCGGCGAGGAGCAGCGAGTATCCGGTCCCCAGGCCGCCGGGATCGTTCGCCGCGATGGACTTGCGGTTGCGGCCGCAATCGGTGATCGAATCGCCCTGGAAGAGGAGCACGCTGCCCGGTGCGGCGCCGGCCTTCATTGCGGTGCCGGTGATCCCGGGTAGCCTGCCGTGTACCAGCGCGGCACCGGCTGCTCCGGCGACGAACGATCTGCGGCTCATGGCCATTCATGCCTCCCGGGTTTCCGGCGTCCCGACCATCGGGTGCCGGTGGTGCGGATCGAAGCCGCGCGCCAGCGTCGGCTTGATGATCTCGAAGTATGGCGAGACGTCGAAGTCGCGCGGCATGTAGAGGCCGTTGTTCTGGATGTGGCGGAGTTCGGCGTAGCTCTGCTGGGCCTCCGCGTCGCCGTTGCGGGAGAGGATCACCTCCGGCAGGATCGGATAATCGACGCTCTCGAACGCTTCGGCGATCAGCGTCGAGCAGATCGCGCGGGTCGGGTCGCCGCTGCCGAGTGCCAGAAGCCGGCGCCGCCAGCGCGACGGCACCGGCGGCGTCGGGAAGAGATAGCGGGCCAGGTCCCAGATATGCTTGAGGTCGTAGCGATTGCCGACCCGGGTGATGGCGTAGTCGATGACCCGTTGGATTTCGCTCTGGCTGAGTCCGACCGGCCTGCAGATCCGGGTGTGCTGCCCGGCATACGTCGAGAGCCGGACCAGGCGGACTCCGGCGTCGACGTCCGCCTCCAGCAGAATGTTCGGCTCGGCATCGCGCGGCGCCACAACCGGCGGCGCGACGCAGAGTGTGGCGTGCGACCAGCTTGACTGGGTGAGGTACTTGATCGCGACGGAGATCCGGGTGTCGCCCTCGATCAGCAGCACATCGCCGGGGCGCAGGGTGTCGACCAGGGCTTTCGCCGGCGACGTGGTCACCTTGAGCGGCCGCGGGCGCGGGCGGTTGAGGTAGCGTGCCAGCGCGTTGCCGGTGTGGTCGAGAAATATCATGGCGAAAAGTTATCCGATTCGGGAGAATCGGCGCGCGGTCACGACCATGAATCGGCGAAACGGCGCGACAGATAGACCCCGGCGGCGGTACCCACGATGCTCACGATGAATGCTGTCATCGTGCCGACGTAGCTGCCGAGCCACCACCCGATCGAGCCGCCGATCGTGGCGCCGAGAAATACCAGCAGTCGCGTCATCGCGGCACTCCAATGCGCGGACAGCGGAGCCGCAGCGCGCAGCGGTCGCAGGCAGGGTGCGATCGGGTGCAGACCTCGATGCCGTGATGCCGCAGCAGGACATGCGCACGCTGCATTGCGGCGATGCCGCGCACGAGATCCCGGGTAGCGAGGCGGCGGGCTGCGGCATAGACTGCGGCGTAGCCACCGCGTGCCGGCACCAGACCGAGTCGTTGCAGCACCCGGAGTGCATTCGAATCGGGCGCCAGCAGCGGCTGTCGCGCGGCGAAGAGGAGGATCTTTTCGGCTCCCGGTTCGCCGATGCCCGGGAAGGTCCGGAGCGCCCGGATCGCGTCCCGGGCGGGGCGTCTGACCACGGCAGAGAGATCGCCATCGAACCGTTCGGTCGCCAGACGCGCCGTCTCGTACAACTTGCCGGCGAACCGGTCGGCCATGATGCCGTGCGACGTAACCCGCCGCAGTACACTCACCGGCGCGTGCAGCACTTCCTCCGGCGCGAGGCCGACCTCCCGGCGCAGCAGGTCGAAGGCCGCGCGCCGCCGCGCGTCGTCGGCCAGGTACGCCACGTTCACCCAGAGAATCTGCTGGAACGGATCGGTGGGGAACGGCCTCGGCGGAGCGCCGTGCTGTCGCGCCAGGGTGCGAACCACGGCGCGCAGAGGCGTCGCGGTGTGCGCCTCAGGTCTGATCGCCATACATCCCTTCAGGATCGGACGCCGCCAGCTCGATCAGGAAGCCGGCGATCCGCTCGGTGACCGCGGCGAAGAACCGGGCACCCTTTTCCGCGGTTGCCGCCGCCGGGTCGCCCACGCCGGTGTCGTCGGTCACCCGGGTCCACTGCCGCGGAGCCCAGGCCCACCCTTCACGCAGCGCCTGCACCCTGAAGCGCCGGGCCCGGCCCGGTCCGGCCTCTTCCAGCGGAAGGACCAGCTCGGGAGCCAGGTGCTGCACCATGCTGGTCTCCAGTTCACCGGCGTGGTCGCCCGGGTCGGCGAAGAACGGCCGCGGATCGAGGCAGCTATACCAATTGACAACACAGAGAAATACCGAGGTTCTCGGCTGCAGCTCGCGGATCATCTGGCGGAAATCATTGCCGCCGTGCCCGTTGAGGATCACCAACCGGGGGATTCCCGCGCGTCCAACGCAGTCGGCTACATCGGCCAGGATCGCGGCCTGCGTGCTGGGATTCATGTTGATGCAGAGCGGGATATCGAGCTGGCCGGTGTTGACGCCGAAGGGGATCCCCGGGAGCGAAACGGCGCGGGCGCCCCGCTGCCACGCCAGCCGGGCCGACTCGCGGGCCACCGCGTCGGTCTCGATCACGTCAGTAGCGTAGGGGAGATGGAAATTGTGCGCTTCAGTTGCTCCCCAGGGCAGCAGTGCTACCTGGTACTCCGCCTTCCGCACCACCTGCCACGTGGTGTCGCCCAACATCCAGGGCCGGTCATTCGCCACTGGCGAGTTCGCGAACCCAGATGTTCCGGAACCGCACCGGATGATTGTGATCCTGCAGCCTGAGCGGCATCCGGTCGGGATGCGCCAGATACGCGCTACGGTGCCCGTTGGTGGTTGGCCCGAGGATGGTAACGTTGTCCTGTATCAGGATGCCGTTGTGCAGGACCGTGACCCGCGCCGGTTGCGTCACCTTCCCCGCGGCATCGAAATGTGGCCGGTGGAAGATGATGTCGTACACCTGCCATTGACCGGGTGGCCGCATCGCATTGACCAGCGGCGGAAACTCGCCATACACCGCGCCGGCCTGGCCGTCGGGATAGGTGGCGGAGTGGTACGAGTCGAGCACCTGGATTTCGTAGGTTCCCATCAGGAAGACGCCGCTGTTGCCTCGGTCCTGATCCTCACCCTTCGACGGATTCGGTGCCGACCATTCGATGTGCAACTGCATGTCGCCGAACCCGTGGGTCGTCATGATGTCACCGGTTCCGGGTACGACGACCATGTCACCGTTCTCCGCCTTCCAGGGCGCCGCCACCATGCCCTTGCTGGTGTCAGCGCTGCGCCATCCGTGGAGATCCTTCCCGTCGAACAGGACGATCGCGTCGGACGGTGGCGCCTGCGGACCGAGGTACGGTCCCGGCGTCACCACTCGCGGTGCGGGCCGGGTGCGGGAATGCTGCGGCCACGGCGACGGATCCCCTGGCACCGGGTTCGGGTTCTGAGCGGCGAGCGGGAGAGCGGCTGCCAGCATCAACAGCGCGCCGAGTGCGGTCGAACGCAACATCGTGGGCTCCGGGTGCGGTGGAGATGAAGATATATACTGTGGTGAGCCTTGGGTCCTGGGCCCAGCGCCCAGGGCCTAGAGCCCCGGGCTCTGGGCGCCGGGCTCTGGGCGCGGGGCGCGGGGCTATCCCAGCGCCGAGAGATCCATCCGCTCGAAGACCCCTCCCAGCATTCGCACCAGCAGCGCAACCTCGATGGTGAGCACCACCAGCGCCGTCACCGCCCCGATGGCGACGGCGACCGGAGGGTTGGCGGTCCCGAGCGCGAATTCGGCGCCGAGTACCACGATGCCGCCTGCCGCGACAGGCGGGATCAACGCGAGCACCAGCGCGAAGATCGAACCGAACACCACCAGCAGGTTCTGGCCGATGACTTCCACGCCGCCGGAATCGGTGCCGAGCCGTACCCACGCCGGAAAGAGCAGCGCGATGCCATTCTGCACCGTGACGTTCGCGGCATTGAGTGCAATCAATACCAGCGGCGAGAGGAGCAGCAGTACCGCGACGGCCGCTCCATGCTTCGTGACCGTTCCGGCCGGGAGCATCACGAACCCCACCGCGATCAGGGCGCACTGCAAAATGCCGAGCACCAGCGTTGGCGACGCAATCTCGGACGCAACCAGCGCCGTGCCGGTGAGCGGATAGGATTTCAGCAAGGCCAGCTTGGGAAGATCCTGCCGCAGGTCGTTGCGCAGCATCCGGGGCCCGAGGGCGAACAGCATCACCGCGAACGCAGCGATCGGCGCGGCGGCAGCAAAATCCGTGACGTGCTCACCGGAAAGCCCCGCCATGAAGCGGGTCGTTACGATCAGCAGCGCCACGATGAAGATCAGCGATCGCATCGTGCCGGTGCGCGACAGCGCCACCGTGTTCTTCCAGGTGATCGCCACGGCGGGGTTGCCGAGCGGTGCGAGCGGCAGCCAGCCGCGCTTGACCTTCCCCTTCTTCACCACCGCCGCACCGCCAGTGCGCCGCTCGCGGAACGCCGCTCGCCGCCGCGCGAGGGCGGCGGATGCGGTCGCGGCGACTTCCTCGAACGGCACGTTCATCGCGACGACCCACACCGCGTGTGCTGCCACGATCGCCGCAACGATCGCGAACGAGCCGGCCCAGGCTGCAGGCGTCGACGCGTACAGCGGCGCCAGCACGATGCGGAACGGCGCCAGTGCCCACGCGGCCGGCGGTGCCGCGAGCGCCGTGGCGATGCCCCGCATGGCTTGGGCGAATTCCAGGTGGCTGAAGCCGGCCAGCGCCCGACCGACGCCGAGCACCAGCGCCGCGATAGCCAGGGCGGCGAGAAGTCGCGGCAGCCAGACGATCCATCTGGTGCCGCGAGGAGTCGGCACCTGCATCAACGCAGCGCCGAGCCGGTGAAGACTCAGAATCGATAGCACGCCCCACGCGGTGGCGAAACGCATCGGCGCCGGCAGCGTCACGCCCCAACGACGGATCAATACTGCCCAGATCATGCAGCTCACCAGCAGGATCAGTTGGGTGCGCACCACCTTGTATGCGATGAGCGCATGACGCGACACCGGAGCGGGGAAGAGAAGACCCACCTCGGCCGGCTGGAACGCCAGCGCGCCATTGACACCGATGCCGACCCAGTAGAGCAGCGTCGTGAGCGCCAGCCCGATGGCGAGCACCGACTCCATCGCAGTATTGATGGTATGGGTGACCTCGGCCCGGCCTTGCGGCATCGGCTGCCGCAGGAATGCGAACCAGATGTACGCCAGGCCGAACACGATCGCGAGGGCGTAGCGCGGGTTCCGGACTCGCCCCGCCTGCTTCATGATGCGATTGCGGACCGACCGGGTGATCAGGAACGCGAAGGCCGCTGGCACGTCGGTCACGCCGTTTCCCGCGCCGCGGCGATCCGACGTGACGGATTCATGAGCACCATTCGGGGTTCCCTCGGACGGCCAGCGGGTTCGCCGCGGAGCGCTGCGTCGTCAGCATGTACGTGTTGGAGATGCATGAAGATAGGTGTACCGGATGTCACGGCAACGGTGTCACCGCCGTCCGTGACGGCGGGAGGTCGATGCCGAGCACCTCCCCGATCCGGTCGACCGTTTCCTCCGCGATGCGTCGGTATGTCGTCAGCTTCCCTCCGGCGACGGTGATCACCCGCTCTTCGGTCAGGACGAGATGCTCCCGGGTGCGCGCTGACGGCGCGCCGCCTTGCCGCAGCAGCGGCCGGATTCCCGCCCACGACGATGTAACGTCGTCGCGGCAGAAATGCAGCGCGGGGAAGAGATGCTGCATCGCGCGCAGCAGATAATCAATCTCCTGCTCCGACGCCCGGACATCGTCCGGAGATTCGTTCGTTTCGAGATCGGTCGTTCCGGCCAGCACCCGGCCGTTCTCCGGCTCCGGGATTGCGAACATCACACGATGGTCATCGGGATGACGTAGCGCCAGTGCGTGCCGGAGCGGAAACCGCGCCGTCGCAAATGTGATGTGCGAGCCCTTCGTTCCTCCGACCAGCCGGCGGTCGGCAAGTCCGATCGCGCGCCGGACGGTATCGGTCCACGGTCCGAGCGCCAGCACCAGAAGGTCGGCGTGCAGCGTGCTGCCGTCGCGCACGGTGGCCGTGATCCGATCGGGACCGACAACGACATCCGCGTCGGCCCGCTCGATGACCCGGGCACCGGCGTCGACGGCCGATCGGATGTTGCTCCGTACCAGACCGATGTCGTCGCCGTGTGCGTCCTGATAGAGCGCGCCGCCTTCGATCGGCGCCTGCCCGAGCAGTGGCTCGCGTTCCAGAACATCGCGCCGCGACACCGGATGGTGAGGGCCGAGCGCGTGGCGGATGGCCAGAAGCCGGTAGAGGACGACGCCGGCACCGACCTTGAGCCATTCGGCGTATTCGCCGCGATCGAGGAGAAAGAGGAACGGCGCGGCACGAACCAGGTGCGGCGCGATGCGCAGCAGGATGGCACGCTCCGCCAGCGCTTCGTGCACCAGATGGATGTCGCCCTGCTCGAGGTAGCGGATGCCGCCGTGAATCAGCCGCGATGACCGCGATGACGTGCCGGAACCGACCGTGTGCCGTTCGACGAGTGTGACAGGCAGCCCGCGCATGGCGGCGTCGCGTGCGACACCGGCGCCGATGATGCCTCCGCCAAGGATGAGGACGCCGCCGCTCACGCCGGCGTGCTGTCTCCCGTGAGTTCGAGGAAGACATCTTCCAGCGACTTGCCGGCAAGGTCGGGACGCTCGGCCACGATCTGCTCGATGGTGCCGCGCGCCACACTCCTGCCGCGGCGGATCACCAGCAGTGTGGTGCAGAGTTCTTCAACCAGGTGCAGCAGGTGCGACGACAGGATGACCGCCGCACCCTCGCGCGCGCGGGCCGAGATGGTGGCGCGCATCTTCTTGATGGCGCCGGGATCGAGTCCGGTGAGCGGCTCGTCGAGGATCAGCACCTGAGGCCGGTGCAGCAGGCCGCAGGCGATCGCCAGCTTCTGCTTCATGCCGCGGGAGAGTTCGCCGGGCAGCACCCGCCGCTTCTCGGTCAATTCCAGTTCGTCGATCAGTGCCGGGGCGCGGGCCGCCGCGTCGGCGACGCCGTAGAGCCGGCCCATGAACTGCAAGTGTTCGTCGACGGTGAGATAGTCGAAGAGCTGCGGTTCGTCGGGAATGAAGGCGAGCTGCGCCTTGGCGCGCGGGCCGTCCGTGTGCAGGTCATGACCGCCGATCGCGATCGAGCCGGCGGTCGGATTGACGATGCCGCAGAGACAGGAGAGTGTAGTGGTCTTGCCGGCACCGTTGGGGCCCACCAGGCCGAGCACCTCGCCGGGCGCCACCGTAAAGGAGAGTTCGTCGACGGCGGCGACGGAGCCGTACGATTTCGACAGCCCGGAAACTTCGATCGCGAGCGGCACAGGGGCAGTCCTGGTTGTCTGGTAGCGGAAAGGTGGCGTGCTACCGAATGGTAATCCACCCCTCGCTGGTAGCGGTGCGTCCGGCACCGCTGATGGTGAGCCGCACCCGGTAGGTGCCGGGGTCGAGATTGGCGAGGCCCAGCGTCCGGGTGAACTCGACGCGTGAAGCGCCGAACACCTGCGTCGCCGAGATGGTGAGCCGCGGCGGGCGCGCGGCATCGTCGCCCTTGCTGAAGATATCGAAGCGGAGCGCATATTCGGCGCCGGGGCGCACGCCAGAAAGTTGCGTGTACACCTCGGCACTGCCGCCGGCGGGCCAGGTGTTGAGCGGATTAAGCGCGACCTGCGTGGTGCCGGAGTTCCAGCGCACGCCGTCGGCGCGGCCGAGGACGAGATCGCTCGCCGTCAGCGCGGGTTCGCCGCCTGGTACATCGACTACATCGAGATGTGCGTTGGCGCCGCGCCCATCGCTCTGGGTGAAGACTGCGCTTACGTGATAGCGCCCCGCGGGAATCGGCAATTCCACCACGCCGGTCAGATACTGTCCCTTGCCGAGCGCTGACGGCGCGGAGAACTCCCGCACGCTGTCGAGGTCGGTGCGAGCACCGTCGCCGATGCGCGACGCCATCAGTTGAATACGCACCGGATAGACGATCTGCGTGGGCGTCAACGTGGTGTGCACCAGTTCGTCGCCGGGGAGCGCGAAGGCGAGGACCAGCCGCGGATTGCCGCCGGCGCCGCGTTCAAGCCCGAAGATCTGCACGCCGGGATGCAGGGCGTGGGTGTAATCGCGGTGGTATGTGTCGGTGGTGGTCGCGGTGTCGATCTCGGCGCGGCCCTTGTCGCGGGCATGGATGATGGCTTCGGGGGCGAGAGCGGCGCCTTCGGTGATGACTTCCTGTTCAAGGCTGCCGGTGAGTTTCATAACGTTGGGGTCACCGCAACCCGGTGTCTAGGTGGATGTCGATCCCGGCGCAGCGTTGTCACGCTGCCTGGGTGTCCGGGCGATGGGGACCGCGGCGGTGGATTCAGCGCCCGACGAAAGACGTTGCGATACGACGCCGCAGAGCGACGTCTCCAATGCGCAGATGTGATTGCGCTGGCCGAGCGAGACGGTCAGGAGCGTCGGCACCAGCGTGTTTGCTCCGACTGAACCCTCGAAGTCAGCCTCGCGAAACTGCAGCACCAATGGGCCCTCGGGTCGCTCGTACCGCCAGATCTCGATCGCTTCGCTGCCGAAGTCGCTCAGCCGCTTTGCCGGCTTTCCGTGGCGGATCCAGACAACGCCGCGATCATCGATCTGGTCCTGGATCGGGTGATAGTACGCATGCGGATCGTCGGAGCCGATCGTATTGGAAAGGAATGCCAGACGGGCTAATTCCGGATAGGCGTCGGGGGCCCGCATCGCACACTTCCGCGCTTGCTGTTCCTCGAAGTAGCCCATTGACGGCGTATACGACATCAATCGCTGCCTGCCCGTCTGCGGCAGCGTGATCGGGAAGTGCACCA
>JBOHRZ010000018.1:0-15906 GCA_050732975.1 Gemmatimonadales bacterium | reverse complement strand
GCGCGGCACTTCAGGCCGGCGGCGCGCCGAGATCGGGCGAGATCCGCTTCCAGTTCACCGCCCCGTCGGTCGTGGAATAGAGGTACTGGAAGCCCAGCAGCAGCTCGTGCGGATTCGATCGCGAGAAGATCATCGGCTGATCGCCGGTGCGGCGCAGGCCGAGACTGGTGTCGACGTTGGGTGAGACGTCGACCCACTGGTTCGTCGGCTTGGTCACCTTCACGATCCCGGCCGTCGATCCCACCATGTACAGAATGTTGGAGTTGAGCGGATCGGGGGCCACGAACCCGTTTTCGTACGCCGGCGTCGGATACCAGTCGAGCATGGTCACCGCGCCCAGCTCACCACGATAGCGCACCGCAACCGCGCAGGCGTCCTGCTGGCTGCCGTAGATCCAGTACGGCCACGAGTTGTCCACGCCGATGTGATAGATCTGCGCCGTCGGCTGGTTGTACCACGTGCTCCACGAGCCGCCGTCGTCGAGCGAGATCGTTCCGCCCTGGTCGTAGCCGAGCATCATCCGCTTGCCGTCCGTGGGATCGACCCACATCACCTGGGGATCGTCGCCGCCGGGAGCGCCCTTGAACCCGGTGAAGTGTTCGCCACCGTCGCGGGAGATGAACGCCGAGGTGGCGAGCGTGTAGAGCTCGTCCGGGTTCGCCGAATTGACAAACACGCCCGAGGTGTAATTGCCCTGACCGTTGGCGATCCGGGCATCGCCGGCCGCCATCCGGCGCCAGGTGTTGCCGCCGTCATCGGATCGCCACAATCCGATCGCGGTCGGCCCGATGAAGAACATCCGCTGGGCGTTGGTGTGCATCGCCACGGCAACTGTGAGACGACCCTGCAGCTCGGGAAGACCGCCCCCGGTCAGTTCCTTCCAGGTGACGCCCTCGTCGGTCGACTTGTAGAGCCGCGTTCCGTTGCCGTTCGCCGGCGCCGCGCCGGCCCCTCGCCCCGTCGGGCGCATCGTACTCGCCAGAATCACGTCGGGACGGTCGAAGGCCCAGGCAATGTTCTGCACGCCGGTGTTGTCGTCGACGTACAGCGTGCGGGTCCAGGTTTCGCCGCCATCGGTGCTGCGATACACGCCGCGGTGTTCGCTCGGCTGGCGGGAACCCACGACGGTGGCAAGCACCACCTTCGGGTTTTTGGGATCGACCAGAAGGGTCGGGATCTGCCGGGAATCTTCGAAACCGGGAAGGCGGCGCCAGGTCTGGCCGGCGTCGGTCGACTTGTAGATCCCGTTGCCGTCGCCGGTGCTTCCGGTCCCGACGTAAATGACATTCGGATCCGAGGGCGCCACTTCCACGGAGCCGATCGACGAGACGTCCTTGATGCTGTCGAAGATCGGATACCAGGTCATCCCGGCGCTGGTCGTCTTCCAGACACCTCCCAGCACCAGCCCCATATAGAAGACGCCGGGCTGCCCGACCGCACCCGAGACGGCGGCGACGCGCCCAGCGCGGAACGGTCCGACCAGGCGCCACTTGAGCCCGGCATAGAGCGATGAATCGATCGCACGCCGGTAGGCGGGCGCGGAGGAAGCAGCGATCAGAACGGCCAGACCCGACAGAGCGAACAACGGGCGCAGGCTTCGCCGAATGGACAATGCCATGGTAATCACCTCGTGGCGCGGCATGGGAAGAACGCAAGGATATCGTGCCGCGGGCGCGCGCGATAGGGTCGCTTGGCCGCATCGGGCGGCGCCGTTCGGGGACAGGTATCTTGCTGGTTTCACTCCACCAGAAGCAGCCCATGCGCTACATCATCCTGGCCGTGATCGGCGCCCTCGCGCCGACGGCACTCACCGCCCAGACACCAACGGTCTTCACCCATGCCGACACGCTGCGAGGGTCGTACACCACACCCGGCCGCAACTGGTGGGATGTCGCGTTCTACGACCTGCACGTCAGCATCAGTCCCGCTGACAGCACCATTCGCGGCTACAACGCGATCAGCTATCGCGTCCTCCGGCCGGCGACCGAGATGCAGATCGACCTCATGACACCGCTTGTCGTGGACAGCATGATCCAGGACGGACGCGCGGTGCACTTCCGGCGCGATAGCAACGCCTTCTTCGCGAACCTAGAAACCCCCCAGCGCACCGGCACCCGCCGCACCATCACCGTGTATTACCACGGCCACCCGCGCGTCGCCGTCAATCCGCCGTGGCAGGGCGGCTTCAGTTGGACACACGATTCGCTGGGACGGCCGTGGATCGTGACGACCGACCAGGGGATGGGCGCCTCGGTCTGGTGGCCGAACAAGGACACCCAGGCCGACGAACCCGACAGCCAGCGCATCGCCCTGACCGTGCCGGATCCGCTGATCGACGTGTCCAACGGCCGGCTGCGGAGCACCACCCATCATCCCGACGGCACCACGACGTACGAGTGGTTCGACGCCAACCCGATCAACAACTACGCCATCGCCGTCGCCGCCGGTCACTATGCCCACTGGAGCGAGACGTACGACGGGCTCAAGGGCCGGCTCTCGATGGACTTCTGGCCCCTCGATTACGACACCGTCGCCGCACGGCGCCAGTGGGTTCAGGCGCGTTCGATGATGCAGTGCTTCGAACACTGGTTCGGCCCGTACCCCTGGTACAAGGACGGCTACAAGCTGATCGAGGTCCCCAACACCGGGATGGAGCATCAGAGCGCGGTGGCGTACGGCAACTGGTTCCAGAACGGCTATCGCAAGCGCGGCACCGGGCTGGGGCTCAAGTGGGACTTCATCATCGTGCATGAGAGCGCCCACGAATGGTTCGGCAACAACATCACCGCCAAGGATCAGGCGGACATGTGGATCCATGAGGGCTTCGCCAACTACGCCGAGGCGCTGTATACCGAGTGCCAGTTCGGCAAGGAACCGGCGGCGGAGTGGGAACTGACCAGACGGCGCGGCGTCGCCAACCGGCTGCCGCTCATCGCGCCATATGGCGTCAACGCGGAGCCGCCGGGCGACCAGTACGGCAAGGGCGGGCTGATGCTGCACACGATCCGGCAGGTCGTCGATAATGATGCCAGGTGGCGCAGCGTGCTGACGGGGCTCAATCGGACCTTCTGGCACCAGACGGTAACCACACATCAGATCGAGACATACATGTCCAAGGCCTCGGGCGTCGACCTGAGCCGGATTTTCGATCAATATCTGCGAACGACCATGATTCCGGAATTCGATTACCGCATCGACGGCAACACGCTCCGATATCGCTGGACCAACACCGTTCCCGGTTTCGATATGCCGATCAAGGTCACGCTGGACTGGCCCGACTGGGCGGTGATTCACCCGACTTCGGAGTGGCGGAGTTCGCCGCTGCACGTGGCCAATCCGGCCGACTTCAAGGTCGACCCGAATTACTATGTCAACGTGAAGAATGTCGGACCGTAGCCGGGGCGAAGCCGCGCGGCGCGTGGTGCATGGCGCTGTCCTTCTTCGCGGCGGCGATTCGTCACCGAAGATGAACCCCGCGCAGAGGAGACACCATGATCCGCCACGACCGCCAGCGCGCCCGCGGCACCGGCCGCTGGATCCGCAAGGCCGGCCGCAGCAACGCACTCGATCTTGATCGCGGCGTCTTCACGTGGTCGAGCCCGAGACGGATCGCCGCCTCGCTCAAACGGTCGGCGATCGCCAGCCGCCGCCGTAAGGCAACCGCGTTCCGCTCGGCGATGTCGATGCTCAACTTCTACATCAACCGGGCCGGCAAGTCGCTCGCGCCCCGGCGGCGGGCGATTCTTGACCGCGCCAAGGACGAACTCCGGGCCCAGTTCGGCAAGGTGCCGGCCGGTCACCGGGCGCACGCCTGAGGCGTTTCACCGTTACGTTAGGGGCTGATGCCCCTGTGGACCAGACGCCGACTGCTCCAGACCGGCGCCGCCGCCTCGATGGCGCGCTGGCTGCCGCGGTGGAAGTCTGCCGCCTTCGCCCCTGGACGGGAGCATCTCCTCCTCGATTTCAACTGGCGCTTTCACTTCGGCAACGCTGACGACCCCGCCCGCGATTTCGGGTTCGGCCACGGTGGGAATCAGGCGAGCGAGTTCGGCAAGTCCGGCGAGCTCTTCGACCTCCCACGCAACTTCACCGATGCGGATTGGACGCCGATCAATGTACCGCACGACTGGGCGGTGGATCTCCCCTTCGTCCAGGCCGACGAGCTCGACGACTTCGGCTTCCATCCGCTGGGGCGCAACTTCCCGGAGACCAGCATCGGCTGGTACCGACGCAGTTTCACCCTCCCGGCCGACGACGCGGGCCGGCGGATCACGCTCGATTTTGACGGCATCTTCCGCGACGCGCTGATCGCGCTCAACGGCCACCTGGTAGGCCGCAACTTCAGCGGCTACGCGCCGTTCCACGCCGACGTGAGCGACATCGTCACCTACGGCGGCCGCAACACGCTGATGATCCGGGTCGACGCCACCGAACACGAAGGATGGTTCTACGAAGGCGCCGGAATCTACCGCCACGTCTGGCTCGGCAAGTCGCATCCGGTGCACGTTGCGCACGACGGCACCTTCGTCACCACTCGGCACACCGCCGCGAGCGCGGTTGTCACGGTGGCGACCGAGGTCGACAATGAGCAGGACACCGCGACGACCTGTCATCTCGTGCAGCGATTCCGCGATGCCGACGGGAAGGTCCTCGCCGTGGCCCGGTCCACTCCGCTCCGCATCGCGCCGTGGGACCGGGTCACCGCTCTTCAGCATGTCGACCTCTCCCATCCCGCACTCTGGTCGATCGAAACGCCGCAGCTGCACGACATCGTGACCAGCGTCGAGGTGAATGGCGTCGAAGTCGATCGCGACGTGACGCCGTTCGGCATCCGCTCCATGCGCTTCGGTGCCGATCGGGGATTCTTCCTCAACGACCGCCACGTTCTGCTCAAGGGCACCTGCAACCACCAGGATCATGCCGGCGTGGGCGTGGCTCTTCCTGACCGCCTGCAGTCCTACCGCGTCGAGCGGCTCAAGGCGATGGGGAGCAACGCCTACCGCACCTCCCACAATCCGCCGACGCCCGAACTGCTCGACGCCTGCGACCGACTCGGCATGCTGGTACTCGACGAGAACCGGACCTTTTCGTCGGAGGCCGAGGGCCGAAGCCAGCTCGAAAGGCTGGTACGGCGCGACCGTAATCATCCCTGCGTTTTCGCCTGGTCGCTCGCCAACGAGGAAGGCGCCGATCAGGGCAACGACCGCGGCGAGCGGATGGCGGCAACGCTCCGCCGACTGGTGCGAAGCCTCGACCCCACGCGTCCGGTCACCGCGGCGATGAATGGCGGATGGGGGCGCGGCTTCTCGAAGGTCGTCGATGTGCAGGGATTCAATTATTCGATCAACCGCATCGACAACTTCCGCCAAGCGCATCCCACGTTGCCGGAGATGGGCACCGAAGTCGCCAGTACAGTGAGCACCCGCGGCATCTATGCCAACGACGCCGCGCGCGGCTACCTCAGTGCCTACGATCTCAACAAGCCCGGCTGGGGCGCAACTGCGGAAGAATGGTGGACCTTCTTCTCCGCGCGCCCGTATCTCGCCGGCGGGTTCGTCTGGACCGGCTTCGACTATCGCGGAGAGCCGACGCCGTACCGATGGCCGTGCATCTCGTCGCACTTCGGCATCATGGATACCTGCGGATTCCCGAAGGACAACTTCTGGTACTACAAGGCGTGGTGGGGCGATGAGCCGGTGCTGCATCTCTTCCCGCACTGGAATTGGGCCGGGAAGGAGGGGCAACCGATCGACGTCTGGGTGCACAGCAATCTGGAGCGCGTCGAGCTCTTCCTCAACGACGTATCGCTCGGGAGCAAGACCGTCGTGCCACGCACGCATCTCGCGTGGTCGGTGCCGTTCACGCCCGGGAAGATCGAGGCACGGGGATATCGTGGCGACACGATCGTGCTGACCACCTCGCGCGAGACCACCGGCCCCGCCGCGGCGATCGTGCTGCACGCCGACCGCCCGTCGATCGCCGGCGATGGCGAGGATGTCGCGGTGATCGATGCCAGCGTCGTCGACGCGGCCGGCCGCGTGGTGCCGACCGCCGGGGACGCCATCACCTTCTCGGTGACCGGCAACGGCCGGCTCATCGGCGTCGGAAACGGCGATCCGAGCAGTCACGAACCCGATCATGCCGGCGTGCGGAGCGCCTTCAACGGACTCTGCTGCGCCATTATCCAGGCGACGAAGGACGCGGGCAGCATTCAGGTCGACGCCAGTGGCGGCAGCCTCGCCGGCGGAAGCATCACCGTTGGCGTGATGGCCGCTCGGGCGCGGCCGACCGCCGACTGAACTATCCGCCCGGCCAGCGTGTCCCATGCCGCGGACGCGCAGATATTGGATGCGACGATGCATCATCGAAGGGCATCTGAACACCGGGAGCCAGGGGACTGTGTACCTGGTCGACGATCTCTGGCGGACGCAGCGTTAGTTTGGCTTTTCAGTCCCCCTCGGGACTGATCCCCTCTCGACCCCTGGATGACTTGATGCGAATTCGGCGCCCGCTGGCCGCAGCTGCCCTGTTCCGCGATGTAACGCGGTGCCTGTACGTAGTTCTTGCGGTCGCGGCGTTGGGCATCATTCCGGTCGCCGGGAGGGCGCAGAGCACCGAGATTGTCCGCGGGAAGATCACCGGTGTCGACGGCAAGCCCATCGAGAATGTCAATGTCACCATCACCGGACTCGCAACCCAGGCGTCGCTGACGGTTCCGACCAACGAAAAGGGGATCTTCACCGCCCTCTTTCCGAATCCGGAGGGCGATTACCTCCTCAACATACGGAAGATCGGCTACGCACCGTACAATACGCGAGTCACGCGTACCGGCCTGAGCACCGTACTGATTGCCGACGTGACATTGAAGGAGATGCCCTTCCAGCTCGACACCATCAATGTGGCGGCGAGGGCTGCCGCGGCCGGCGACGGCTCCTCCATCGGCGGCGTGACCTCCAGTCTGCTGCAGGGCGCGCTTTTTTCACTCGACCCGACCGATCTCGTCGGGCTGGCGGCGCAGATTCCGGGGATTCTCAGCCTCGGTGATTCGGCGTATTCGGTCCTGGGGGCGGGCTCCAATGCCAACAGCTCCAGCATCGACGGCGCCAAGTTCGGCGGCCAGAGCCTGCCGCAGGACGCGATCGCCAGCTCGAACGTGATCCAGTCGTCGGCCGACCCGGCGATCGGCGGTTTCGGTGGCGGACAGACGGCAACGACGCTCAAGGGCGGCACCGACGTCTTCGCGATGACGATGCGCGGCAATTTCGCCGACCATCACCTCGCATGGACCGACCCCGCCTGGCCGCGGCCGATTCCGCGCGTCGGCACATGGAGCGGCGGCGCCGGCGGACCGATCGTCGCGAAGAAACTGCACTATCAGGCGTCGTGGAACGTCAGCGACCGTTCGTCCGACATCTATTCGCTGCTCGACCCGCCGCAATCGATCATCAGCCAGTACGGCTTCACCATGGACACGATCAATGCCGTATCCGGGGCCCTGAGCAACCTCGGCGTGCCGCTCGGCACCGGGACGTACTCGGGCAATGCGGCGGGGCACAATTACAACACCTCCCTGGTGCTCGACTGGACGCCGAAGGGAACCACGGCGATCCGCCTCACCCACAGCGGCTACTGGGGTAACAACAGTTCGCCGGGTCAGGCGCCTTCGTCGTACCCGTCGCAGGGTTCGAGCTTCAACAACTCCTTCCAGTTCCTGTCGGCGAAGTTGAGCGGCTACGTGCACGGGTTCCTCGACGACCTGAACATGACGCTCAACTACAACCATTTCGCCAGTCAGCCCTTCCTGTCGGCGCCGAGCGCGTCGGTCCGCGTGGGCACCGTGTTCGATGACGGCCACACCGGGCTGGGGAACATCAACTTCGGCGGTGGGTCGGGCGTCAATACCAACACCGGATATGATTGGACCACGCGCAACGAATTCTCGTGGATTCCCGGCAGCGGAAAGCATCGCGTCAAGGTCGGCCAGGAATTCGACTACAGCTGGAACAGTGATTACTCGTCGGGCAATCAGTATGGGTCATACTCGTACCAGACTCTCGCCGATCTCCAGGCCAACAAGCCGGCGTCGTACTCGCTGACCTTGTCGAGCTTCGAACGCTCCAGTCACGGCGCGGAAGCCTCGTTCTGGCTCGGCGACGAGTGGTCGGCGAGCAAGGCGTTGCAGTTCCAGGGCGGGCTGCGGTATGACGGCGCCTATCCCGGCACACTGCCGTCGTACAACCCGGCGGTCTACAGCGCGTTCGGACTCTCGACCGACAAGGTGCCACACACCTGGTTCGTGACGCCCCGGCTGGGCTTCTCGTGGGCATCGGCCAAGCGCCGCCGGATGGGGTCGTCGACCGGGCAGAATGGCCCGATCCAGCTCGGCAACCTCCCGGCCAACCTCCCGCCCGAGTTCCTCATGCTGCTGCTCGGAACGCCGCGCGGGTCGGTCGCGCCCGGGTGGGCAATCAACGGCTCGATCGGCGGTTACGGGTCGCCGCTCGACAACGGCAACATCGCCGGGCTGATCGACGAGACCGGGTTGCCGAACACCCGCCGGGTCCTGACCTGCGTCGGCGATGCGACGCCGATCCCCGACTGGTCGAGCAACGCCGCGGCGCCGACGTCGTGCCTCGACGGCAGCGGTCCGGCGACATTTTCTGCCGATGCACCGACGGTGCAGGTCTTCGATCCGAACTTCAAGGTGCCGCTCAACTGGCGGGCCAATCTCGGCATCGACGGGATCCGTCTTCCGATGCAGTGGACGCTGGGTGTCACCACGTTCCTCAACTACGGTGTCCACGGCCAGAGCGCGCTCGATCGCAATCTGAATCGCAACGTCGAGTTCACCCTCCCGGACGAAGGCAACCGCCCGGTCTACGTCACGCCCGACAACATCGTGCCCAGCACCGGCGTGGTGGCGCCGAACGCGTACCGATTGAACACCGATTACGGCTCGGTGCGCGATGTCATCTCCGACTTGAGCAACTATACCGAGCAGATTCAGGCCACGATCCGACCGCCCAAGCGCCTCATCGGCGGCAAGCTCGATCTCTCCTTCACCTATGTCTACAACCACTCCCGCCGTGAGCAGCGCGGCCTGGGCGGCGGGGGCGACTTCGGTGGCGGAGGCATATTCATCAAGGGCGGCGGCATCGAAGCCGTGCGCATCGGCGGATTCGGCGGCTTCGGGGGCGGCGGCGGAAGCTACGCGGTCGATGGCGATCCGTTCACCAAGAGCTGGGTGCCGGGAACGCAGCCGACGCACCAGATCACCACCAATGCATCGTTCCGGCTCTGGTGGTTCAACATGAATCTGCGGCTCAACATCTACTCCGGTCAGCCATTCACGCCATCGGTGGTGGGCGACGTCAACGGCGACGGACTCAATGACGACATCGCTTTTGTTCCGAACCCGGCCACGACGCACGACACCGCGCTCGCGACGCAGATGAACCAACTGCTGGCGACCACGCCGGCGGGGGCTCGCAACTGCCTGCTCAAACAGATGGGTCGCGTCGCCGGGATCAACAGTTGCACCACACAATGGCAGGCGCGTCTCGACCTGCGCCTCGACTGGCAGCCGCCGCGATCCTTCGGCTTCGGAGACCGTCTGCGGCTCACCATGCAGATGCAGAACACCAGCGGCGCGCTGGTACGCCTGTTTGGGCTGGAAAACACGCCGCTCGGCCGCGGCGCGCTCAGCCAGCAGGCCAACAGCCAGCTGCTGTACGTCACCGGCTTCGATCCGGCGACCCGCTCATACCAGTACCAGGTCAACCAGCTCTTCGGTCAGCCCGCCAACTTCGGCACGTCGCGCCGCAACTATCCGCCGTTCCAACTGCAGCTCGGCGTCGAATACAAGCTCGGCGGACCGCCGACCGCGCCGATGGCGTTGAGCATGGGACTGTTGCCGGGATCGAAGCAGCCGCCGTACACCATCGACCAGATCCGCGAGAAACTGCGCCGACTGAGCCGCGATCCGGTGCAGCAGATCCTGGTGCGCAAGGACACGATGGCACTCACCAAGGAGCAGGTCACCCGACTCGAAGCGATCAGCGCCGAGTTCCGCGCCCGGAGTGACTCCGCGCTGGAGCCGGTGCTCGACTATGTGATCAAGAAGGGGCGCCGGATCGACGATCAGCAGCTCAGCAAGCGGTTGCAACGCGCCCAGCCGGTGATCCACCGGATGCTGATCGACGCCGACTCCAGCGCGAGGGCGCTGCTCACGCCGGCGCAGCTCAAGATGTTGCCGCCGACGCCGACGCTACCCGGCGTCATGATGCCCCGACCGGGTGCCGGCAAAGGCGATCTCCAGGGCGGCAAGAGCCCCGATGAGGGAGCCAGGATCGTGAAGTTGATCGGGCCGGAGTGAAGAAGGTTAGAAGTGAGAAGTGAGAAGTGAGAAGGGGACACCCGACGGCTGAGCGAACCTCGACAGCCCGCGTCTTCCTTCTCACTTCTCACTTCTCACTTCTCGCTCCGATGAGTTCAAAGAACCGCCCGAACACGTTGATTCCGTCCCACAGCTGCTGCACGTCGAGCTTCTCGTTGGGCGAATGCAAACCGTCGTCGGGGAGCCCGATCCCGGTGAGCAGCACCGGCGCGCCGCTCGCCGCGAGATCGGTCACCACCGGAATCGAACCGCCGGCGCGGATCGATACCGTTCCCCGCCCGACGACTTCCTTGAACGCCTGATCGAGGAGCGCGAACACGGGATTCGCGGTGTCGACCTGTACCGGGTCGGCGCCATGCACGAAGCGCACTTCCACCTCCGCGTATCCCGGCGCCACCCGATTCACCGCCTCGCGCAACTGGTCGCGCGCGAACTCGTACGACAGACCCGGCACCAACCGCATGGAAACCTTCGCCACCGCCGCCGCGGGAATGACGGTCTTGGCACCGTCACCGGTGAACCCGCCGCGGATGCCGTGGATCTCGAACGTCGGCAGCGCCCAGGTCCGCTCCTGGATCGAGCGATCCATGATCCCGGTAAGCGACCGCGCGGTCACCTCGTCGTGCAGATACTTCGCCTCGTCGAACGGGAGCGTCTTCCACGCCGCCAGCTCCTCCGGCGACGGCGGATCGACGCGCTGGTACAAGTCGGGCATCGCGATCTCTCCATCGCGTCCCTTGAGGTCGCTGAGCATCCGGCAGATCGTCTCGATCGCATTCGGCGCCACGCCGCCGTAGGTCCCCGAGTGGAGATCGCGCTCCGCCGTGCGCACCTCGATCTCGGCGTAGCAGATGCCGCGCAGCGCGGTGAAGACCGCCGGCCATCCCCGGGCATAGTACGACATGTCAGCGACGATCGTCGCGTCGGCCTTCGCCCGCTCCGGCTCGTTGTGCAGCAGCTCGGCGATCGACTCGCCGCCACACTCCTCTTCGCCTTCGATCAGGAACCGCACGTTGACCGGCGGCTTTCGATTCGCGTCGAGCACCGCCTCGTATGCCTTCATCAGGCAGAACACCTGGCCCTTGTCGTCGGCCGAGCCGCGCGCGAACAGCTTCCCGTCCCGGAGTGCCGGTTCGAACGGAGGCGAGGTCCATTCATCGACAGGATCGACCGGTTGCACGTCGTAGTGCCCGTAGATCAGCACCGTGGGCGCTCCCGCCACCTTCGGGCTCTCGCCCCAGACGATCGGGTGGCCCTTGCCCTCGAGCAGCGATGCCGTGCACCCCAGTGCGGTCAGGTGGGCAGCAACCCATTCCGCCGCGCGCCGGCAATCCGCCGCGTGACCGGGCAGCGTGCTGATGCTCGGGATCGAAAGGAAGTCGACCAGCTCGCCGAGGAGTCGCGGTTGATTCCGGGTGACGAACGCTACGTCCATGGGCGTGTTTCTCCGCGGGATCAGGGATTGCCGGCGGCGCCGGTCGCGGCGCTGTCGGTGGGAGTCATGTGAAGCACCGCCGCCAGCCGCTTGAACGCCTGATCGCCTTCGGCGCCCTTCAGCAGATCCTTGAGCCGGAAGACGGCGCGGCCGATGTCGTTGCAGTTGGCGGCGTACCAGGCGTCGAAGAGGTCGAGGTTGGTGCGATACAGCCGCACACCAATGAGCGCCGCATTGTTGATCGGCCGTTCGGTCGCGTGCCCGATGCTGTAGGTGAGCAACTGGGGACCGTACCCGAGCGCCAGCGTGTCGCGGCTCCAGCGGGCGATCACCGCACGGCCGGCATCGTTCTCCGCCGGCGGGAGCTTGAGGGCGTACAACGAGTCGAGACGACCGATCAACTCCGCGTAGTAATCACCGAGCACGTGCTCATCGTGCCAGCGGCCGCGCGCCAGACGTACCATCGCCGAGTCGTTGCGGCTCGCGAAGAAGATCTCGGCCGAGTGGTAGGCGACCCACTGGGCAAAACTCTCGTTGAACGCCGTAGCACCCTTCACCCACAGCGTGTTGTGGGCGATCTCGTGGAAGACGAGCGCCGCAAGTTCCACCGAGTCCGAGGTGATCGCGGTCGACAGCAGCGGGTCGTTGAACCATCCCAGGGTCGAGTACGCCGCTGAGGGCCGGAGGTTCACGTCGTAGCCCATCGCGGCGTACTTCTCCGCCGCCGCTTCCGCGTCGGCCAACTTGAAGAAGCCCTTGTACGGCACGCTCCCCACGATCGGGTAGTGCCATGTGACGGGACAGATGCAGTTCTTCGGCGACGCGGTCAATACCAGCAGCAAGGTGTCGCGCCCGATATCGCTGTAGGTGGTATAGGTCTCACGAGCGTTGAGTCCGACATTGACCGATGCGAACGCCCGGACGTCGAGCACCAGCTGCGCCTCAGCCCGAAGGTCGGACGGCGTCCTGGGGTCGGCGGCGAGGACATTCATCGGGACGCGCCGGCTGAGGATCCGGATCTCCTCGAGCCCCGCACCCGACACATAACGCACCTGGCTCGAAGCGACGTATGCCGTGCCATATCCACCGAGCAGCACGGCGGCAGCGATCAGCAGGCCCATCTTGAGGCGCTTTCTCCCCGACATCGCGGTCAGTCGATCACACCCGGCGGCATCAGTGTAAGCGTAAGCGGGACAATGACTTTTGACAATCGACCCCGACCACGGTACGATTCTCTGTGCCGCCACACTACCGCTGACGATGCCGTTCGCCCACCTCCACACGCACAGCGAGTATTCCCTCCTCGACGGGGCCAACCGGCTCCCCGAGCTGGTCCGGCATGTCAAGAAGCTGGGGATGGATTCGCTCGCCGTGACCGACCACGGTAACCTCCACGCGGCACGGCACTTCTACAAGGAAGCCCGCCACCAGGGGATCCGTCCGATCCTCGGATTCGAGGCCTACCTCGCCTTCGGTGAGCGGGGGTCGCAGGTCAAGCCGGCGTGGGCGCCGACCCACCATTCTCATCTGGTGCTCCTGGCTGCCAACCGGGCCGGCTTCGCCAACCTCGTCAAGCTGTCGTCGATCGGCTACGTGGAAGGGTTCTACCGCCGGCCGCGGATCGATCGCGAGGTCCTGGAGAAGCACAGCGAAGGCGTCATCTGTCTCGCTGCCTGCCTCTCCGGCGAGGTGGCGCTCTGGCTCCGGCAGGGGAAGTACGACCGCGCCCGCGAATCGGCGGAATGGTTCGCGCGGACCTTCGGGAAGGACCGCTTCTACCTCGAGATCCAGCAGCACGGCATCCCCGACGAGTCGGTGGTGGTCCGCGGCATGCTGGAACTTGGCCGCGAGCTCGGCCTCGGCGTGGTGGCGACCAACGACGCCCACTACCTGCGGCGCGAGGATGCCGAATCGCACGACGTGCTCCTGGCCATCGGCACCGGCGCCGATCTCGACGATCCGAAGCGGTTCCGCTTCACCGGCACCGAGTCGTACGTCAAGAGCGAAGCCGAGATGCGGCAGCTGTTCCCCGATCATCCCGACGCGATCGCGCTGACGCAGACGATCGCCGATCGCTGCGAATTCGACTTCGAGAAGCGCTACTTCCTGCCGCACTTTCCGCTCCCCGAGCAGTACGCCGACGACGCATCGCTGCTGCGCGAGCTGGCCGAACGGGGTGCCGTCGAGCGCTACGGCGATCCGCTCCCACAGGCCGTACGCGAGCGCCTCGAATACGAACTCTCGGTGATCAACCAGGCGGGCTACGCCGGCTACTTCCTGATCGTCGCCGACTTCATCGCGGCCGCGCGCGAGCGCGGCATTCCGGTATGGCCGGGACGCGGTTCGGCCGCCGGATCGCTGGTGGCGTACAGCCTGCGCATCACCGACGTCGATCCGCTCAAGTTCGATCTGCTGTTCGAGCGGTTCCTCAATCCCGAACGGGTGTCGATGCCTGACATCGACGTCGACTTCTGCTTCGAGCGGCGCGGCGAGGTGATCGAGTACGTGCGGCAGCGCTATGGCCGCGAATCGGTCGGCCAGATTGTCACCTTCGGCACCATGAAGGCGCGCGCGGCCGTCAAGGACGTGGCGCGCGTCCTCAAGGTCCCGCCCGGCGATGCCGACCGTCTTACGCGGCTGATCCCCTCGGCGCCGGGGTTCTCGATGACCCTCCCCGAGGCGGTGAAGAAGATCGACGAGCTGAAGGTGGCGGTGCGGGAGAACGACACCATCCGGCGGGTCTTCGAATACGCCTCGCGGATCGAAGGAATGTCGCGCCACGCGTCGGTGCACGCCGCGGGCGTGGTGATCGCGCCGGGCCCGCTCGCCGACTACGTCCCGGTGTTCATCGCGCCCAAGGGTGGCGGCGGCGCCGATGAAGACGCCATCATCTGTCAGTACGACATGGGCTCGCTTGAAGCCGCCGGCATGCTCAAGATGGATTTCCTCGGCCTCAAGACGCTGACAGTGATCCATGATGCCGTGCAGATGATCGCGGCCCGCACCGGGGAGACGATCGACGCCGCAGCGGTTCCGCTCGATGATCCGGCCGTCTACGACCTGCTGCGCCGTGGTCGCACTGCGGGCGTCTTCCAGTTTGAATCGGCGCTGGGCACCGACACGTTGCGCAACATGAAGTGCGACCGGTTCGAGGACCTGGTCGCCTCCAACGCGCTGCTGCGACCCGGTCCGCTCGATGCCGGGATGCATCTGGTCTACATCAGGCGGAAGCTCGGCCAGGAGCCGGTCAGCTACCTCCATCCGTCGCTGGCGGAGGTGCTGGAACCGACCTTCGGCGTGATCACCTATCAGGAACAGGTGATGCGCATCGCCGTGGTGTTCGCGGGCTTTTCGCTCGGCGAAGCCGACGTGCTCCGCAGCGCCGTCGGAAAGAAGGATGCCGAGAAGCTCCGCAAGGAACTCGGCAAGTTCCGGAGCCGCGCCATCGCGCTCGGACATCCGGAGAAGCTGGTCGACGACCTCTCCGCCCAACTGGAGACGTTCGGGCGGTACGGCTTCCCCAAGGCGCACTCGGTGGCGTATTCGCTGCTCGCGTACCAGACCGCCTGGCTCAAGGTGCACCACCCGGCCGAATTCATGGCGGCACTCCTCTCCAGCGAAATCGGCTCGACCGACAAGGTGGTGCAGTATATCAACGAGGCCCGCGAGATCGGGCTCACCATCCTGCCGCCCGACGTGAGCGAATCGGGATTCAAGTTCACCATCGTCGGCGACCAGCGGATCCGTTTCGGACTCGGCGCCGTGCGCAACGTCGGCGCCGGCGCCATCGAATCGATCATCGCGGCCCGGCGCGATGGCCCATTCCGCTCGTTCTCCGATTTCGCGCAACGAATCGACGTACGGCTCTGCAACAAGCGCGTGCTGGAGTCGCTGATCGCCGCCGGCGCCTGCGATGCCTTCGGCCACCGCGCCCAGCTGACCGCCGCGGTCGATCAGACCATCGCCGAAGCGCAGTTGATTCAGCAGGAGAAGGAAGCAGGCCAGGTCTCGCTCTTCGCTGGCGACAGCTCGCAGCCGCGACGCCACGACGTGACGCTGCCCGACGTCCCGCAAT
>JBOHRZ010000017.1:0-15972 GCA_050732975.1 Gemmatimonadales bacterium | reverse complement strand
GAGTCCTCCAGTTGCTTGATCCGCTTGATTAACTGACGCCGCCACCGCTCGTCCTTGGTGGCGGTGAGAAACTGACGGGTCTGCGCCAGCTCCTGCTCGACCGAGGCGCCGCCCTGGCGGCCCATCCGGGATTCAAGCGAAGCGCGGTGCAGCCGGAGCTGCTTGAGAAACATGACGGACAAGGATCGTTACTCCGGATGAAACGGTGAATCTCAGAGGGGAGCCGGCATCATCGGACGCAATGGAGACCCAGCGGGAGCGCGGATAATAATGTCGACGGCGGGTTGAATTGTGAAGAGAGCGGGGAGAGCGGAGAGCGCGGGGTAATGTCTGTCTCGTTCATCACTTTACTCGATCACCTTCACCTTGCTCTCCCCGCTCTCCCTGCTCTCCCTACTTCCACTTCCCTCCCAACGCCTTATACAGTCTCACGGTCGATTCGAGATAATTCCGCCGGCTCTGGGTCAGCGCCAATTCCGCGGCGAAGTACCCGCGCTGGGCGTCGAGGACTTCGAGGTAGCTCGCGATGCCGCCCTGGTAGCGAGCGACGGCGAGACGATAGGCGTCGCTGAGCGAAGCGGCCTGCGAGGCCTGCGCGGCGAGCTGGTCACGCCCGGAGTGCACCGCAACCAGCGCGTCGGCAGCCTCGTTGAGCGCAGTGAGCACCGCCTGCTCGTAGGTCGCGCGTGCCTGCGACACCCGCGCCCTCGCCGCCGCCAGTTCGGAGCCCTGGCGGCCGCCGGCGAAGATCGGCACCGAGACGCCCGCCTGCAGGGTGTAGACCTCGTGCTCCTGCCCGAAAATGGTGCTCAGTGTCGGCGACTGGCGACCGTACTCGCCGGTGATCTGCACCCGCGGCAGGATGGCGTCGATCGTTTCGCCCAGCCGCGCGGTCGATGCCACGAGCGCCCGCTCAGCGCTTTCGACGTCCGGCCGGCGGAGGAGCAGCGTCGACGGAACCGAATCCGGAACCGCGATCGCCGCCACGGCCGAGTCGAGCGAGCCGGTCTCGGGGATCGGCCCCGGCGCCTCACCCAGGAGGAGTGACAGCGCGTGCTCCTTCTCGGCCGCCATCCCGCTGTACTGCGCCACGCCGGCGGCGGCGGCCGCGGCATCAGCCTCGAACTGCCGCACATCGAGCTCGGAGATCACCCCCTGCGCAAAGCGCTGCCGTGCGAGGCGGAGGGTCGAGTCGCGCGAACTCAGCGCGTCGCGCGAGAGCTGCAGATCCTGTCGCAATTCGAGGAGTTCGAGGTAGTTGTCGGCCACGTCGGCGACGAGCGTGAGCACCGCGGCGCGCTCGTCCGCGGCAACCTGGTCACGGTCGGCTTCGGCCGCGGCGAGCCCCTTGCGGATCCGCCCCCAGAAATCGAGTTCCCATTGCAGGTCGGCGGTGAGTCGCAACGCCTTGAACGGCACCGGTGGCGTCGAGCCGAAGACGATCTGCTCGCTGGCCGCGGAGGCGTTGCCGGTGATGGTCGGAAACAGTTCGCTCCGGGCCGAACCGACCAGAGCGCGATACTCGTCGAGGCGCGCCAGCGCGAGGTGGATGTTGCGGTTGTCGCGCAGCGCCTTCGTCTCGAGTGCAATCAACGTGGTGTCGCGCAGCACGTCGAGCCACGCGATCGCGTCGGCGGTCTGGGCGGTGTACGCCGCACCTTCGACCGGCGGCGGGAGCTGCGCGGCGCGCGCCAGCGAATCGAAAATCGCCGAATCACGCGACGGCATGCTGCTGCCGACCTTCGACTGCTCCGGTACCACCTCCGGAACGTGTGTCGAGGGCCCGATCGCGCACCCCGCGACGAGCGCGAGGGCCATGACGCCGCCGAAGCGCCACGTCATGGCGTGGTCTCCGGCTGCTTCGACTTCGGCTCCGAGAAACGACGGATCACGGTGAAGAACAGCGGGATGAAGAAGATGCCCACGCTGGTCGCGATCAGCATCCCGAAGAAGACGCCGGTGCCGAGCGAATGGCGGCTCTGCGCGCCGGCGCCGCCGGCGATGAGCAACGGCGAGACACCGAAGATGAACGCCAGTGACGTCATCAGGATCGGACGGAACCGTTCCCGCGCTGCTTCTCGCGCGGCGTCCATGATCGACGCGCCCTGCGCGCGCAGCGAAGTCGCGAACTCGATGATCAGGATGGCATTCTTGGCGGCGAGCCCGATCACCGTGATCAGTGCCACCTGGAAGTAGATGTCCTGTGGCATGCCCCGGATCCAGACGCCGATCAGCGCACCGAGCGCGCCGAACGGCAGGCCGAAGAGCACCGCGAACGGAATGCTCCAGCTTTCGTACTGCGCGGCGAGCACCAGGAACACCAGTGCGATGCCCAGCCCGAAGATCAGCCCACCGTGCCCGGCGGACGCTTTTTCCTCGTACGACTGGCCGCTGTAGGCGTAGCCCACGCCCTTGCTGGCGAAGTCGCGATCGAGCACCTGCTCCACCGCGCTCAGCATCTGGCCCGATGAATGGCCGGGCGCCACCTGCGCCGTCACCATCGCCGAGGTGAAGCCGTTGAAGCGCGACACGAGGCTCGGACCGGTGCGGAACTCGGGCCGCTCCAGCGCCGAGACGGGGATCATCCTGCCGTCCTGGGAGCGCACGAAGAGGCGGCCGATGTCATCCGGCGACTGGCGGTACTGCGGTTCGGCCTCGATCTGCACCCGGTAGGTGCGACCATACAGATTGAAGTCGTTGACGTAGAGCGTCGACAGCATCGCCTGCAGCGTGGTGAACAGCGAGGCGAGCGACACGTTGCGGGCCTTCACCGCGTCGCGATCGACGTTGAGGTAGATCTCCGGCGCATCGATCCGGAAGGTGGTGATGGCCCCGGTCATCTCCGGCAGCTTCTGCGCTTCGGCCATGAACTGGTTGACCTGTCCCGCGAACGTGGTGATGGCCTGGCCGGCGCGGGCCTGCAGGTTGAGCTCCAGCCCGGCGGTGGTGCCCAGGCCGGGGATTTCCGGGAAATTGAAGGCGAACGCCTGCGCGTCGGGGATGGCGTACAGGGCGCCGTTGATCCGGGCGAGGATCGCGTCGGCGCTTTCGTCCTTGCCGCGCTGGTCCCACGGCTTGAGCGCCACGAAGATCACCGCCCCGTTGGGCTGGGTAGCGCGCGAGAGAATGTCGAGGCCCACGAGGGCCACGGTGGCGTCGACACCCTTGTCGGCGTGGAGGCGATCCTCGATCTGTTTGACCACGGCGCGGGTGCGCTGCAGCGACGCGCCACTCGGCAATTGCGCGGCCACCACGAAGAAGCCCGTGTCCTCGGTCGGCAGGAAGCCGGTCGGCACGTGCCGGTTGAGGAAGACGATCAGCGCCAGGATCCCGGCGAAGAGCACCAGAAAGACGCGCGGCCGGCGGATCACCCGGTTGACGTTGCCGGTGTATCCGTCGCGCAACTTCGCGAAGAAATTGTTGAACCACGTGAAGAAGCGGCCGTGGTGGATCTTCTCCGGCGCCTCCTTGAGCAGCGCGGCACACAGCGCCGGGGTGAGCGTCAGCGCCACTGTACCGGATATTACCACAGCGATCACGATGGTCACGGCGAACTGCCGGAACATCGCGCCGGTGATCCCGCCAAGAAACGCCACCGGAATGAACACGGCGCAGAGCGACAGAACGATCGCCACCAGTGCGCCGGCGACCTGCCGCATTGCTTTGTCGGCGGCATGCCGCGGGTCGAGTCCTTCGGTGGCCATGACCCGTTCGGCGTTCTCGATCACCACGATGGCATCGTCGACCACGATGCCGATGGCCAGCACCAGCCCGAAGAGGGTCAGCACGTTGACCGAGAATCCCAGCGCCAGGAGGCCGAGGAAGGTGCCGATCACCGACACCGGCACCGCGAGGATCGGGATCAGCGTCGCGCGCCAGCTCTGCAGGAAGAGAAAGACGACCAGGGTCACCAGCACCATGGCCTCGAGCAGCGTCTTGGTCACTTCCGTGATCGATGCGGAAATGAATGGCGTGGTGTCGAAAGGAATCGACCAATGGACGCCGGCCGGAAAACTCTGCTGCAATTCCTTGAGCCGCGTCACCAGCTCGCCCTTGACCCGCAGCGCGTTGGCGCCCGGCTGCAGGTAGAGGAGGAAGAAGGTGGTCGGCTTGCCGTTGAGGCGGCCTTCGAGGTCGGCGCTCTGGGCGCCCAGCGACACCTGGGCGATGTCGCGCAAGCGGACGATCGAACCGTTCTTCTCGGCCCGGATGATGATGTTGTTGAACTCGTCGACGGTCGTCAGCCGGCCCTCGGCGGTCACCGGCAGGGTGAACTGGGTGCCCGGCGGCGCCGGCTCCCGGCCGATCCGCCCGGCGGGTGACGGCGCGTTCTGCTCGCGGACCGCGCTGCTCACGTCGTCGACGGTCAGCCCGAGTTGCGACATCTTCTCCGGGTCAAGCTTGAGGAGCATCGCGAACTGCCCGCCGCCGAAGACCTGCGCGTCACCGACGCCGGGGAGGCGCTTGATCTCGTCGGCGATGTAGAGCGTGGCGTAATTGGTGAGGTACGACGCATCGTAGCGCGGGTCGTTCGAGTAGAGCGCCGCGACGAGCAGGATGTCGGACTGCGCCTTGGTGATCACCACGCCGTTGCGGGTCACTTCCTGGGGCAGCTGCGGGATGGCGCGCTGCACGGCGTTCTGTACGTCGACGGCGGCGAGGTCCTGGTCGCGGGAGATGTCGAAGAAGACCTGCAGCTGCATCGACCCGTCGCTGGCGTTCGATGACTTGTAATACAGGAGTCCGCGCAGCCCGGAGAGTTGCTGCTCGATCGGCGCCGCCACGGCTTGCGCGACATCCTCCGCGGTGGCACCCGGGTACGCCGCGGTGACCATGATCGAAGGCGGCGTGATCGACGGATAGCGATTGACCGGGAGATACTTCAGCGACACCAGCCCGAGGAGCGTGATCACGATGGCGATCACGCCAGCCATCACCGGACGGCGGATGAAGAAGTACTTGATGTCGCTGTCGGCTGACTCCGGCGCGACCGGACCGTGCCCGGTCACAGCGAGTCCGCGGCCGCCGGTACCGGCTTGACCACGCCGCCCGGGCGCACCTTCTGAATCCCGTCGACGATGACGCGATCGCCGGCAACCAGCCCCGAATCGATCAGCCACTTCTGACCGATCCACGCGGTGGCCCGCACATCGTGCGACGACACCGTATCGCCGGTGCCGACCAGGTAGACCGACTGACGCCCGAGCGACTGCGACACCGCGCGCTGCGGGATCAGCATGGCGCTGTCACGGACAAGTCCTTCGAGACGTACCCGGACGAACTGACCTGGAACGAGCAGTCGATGCGGATTCGGCACCACTGCGCGGAACTCCTGCGTCCCGGTGGCCGAATCGAGCACCGGCGAGACAAAGTCGAGCTTCCCCTGCTCGGGATACACCGAGCCGTCAGGTAGCACGATGCTGACGCGCGACGAACCGCCCGGCTCCAGCGCCCGGCTGGACCGCGGATTGCGACGCCACGCCAGCACCTGCTGCGTCGAAGGGCGGAAGGTGACCCGCACCGGGTCGACCTGATCGATCGTGGTGAGAAGGTCGTTCGGTCCGGTGACCCGGGCACCGAGCATCAGGTTGGCGCGGCCGACTCGGCCGGATATCTCGGCCTTGACTGTGGCGTCGTTGAGATCCTTGCGGGCCCGGTCGAGGGCGGCCTTCGCGTCGTCCACACCGGCTTTGTCCCCGGCCTGCGCGGCCACAGCGTCGTCGACGTCCTTCTGCGCCACGGCGTGCTCGCCAAGGAGCGGCTGCAGGCGGGCCACTGTGCGGTTGTCGTTCTCCAGCTTGGCCTGCGCCTGCGCCAGGCGCGCCTCCGCGCTGTGCACTGCCGCGGCGTATATGGTGGGGTCGATCTGGAAGAGGACCGTCCCGGCCGACACCTCGGCCCCCTCCGTGATCGGCTCGGCAACGATGATGCCGGCCACCGGCGATCGCACCTCGACCTCGCGGAGTGCCTCGACCTGGCCGGCAAACTCGGAGACCTCGGGGACCGTCTGCGGCTCGACCGTGACAATGCCGACCGTAGGAGGCGGCGGCATCATCGGCGGCGGCTTGTGGCATGACACGAAAAGGAGCGCCGTACCGAGAGGCGCGAACCGAAGAATCGAGCGATGCGGCACTGCAGGCACAGCGAACCTCTCGCGAATCAGGACGACCGAGGCGCGGAAGGTAACGACGGCAAGGCGTTATTCATATATGAACGAACGATGGTCAGAGCGTCACCCCCGCAAGCAGCGCGAAGGTGCGGGTCTTGTTGTCAACGCCGGCGTCGGGATCGTGGATGTTCTTGAGGCCCCAGATGTACCGTCCTTCGACGGTGAATCCGGTATTGCCGCCGAAGCGCACCCCGGCGCCGAGAACCGCGCCGTAGTCCACGCTCCTGGTCATGTCCTTGCAATCGACGCCGCCATAGGAGCAGCTCAACCGGAAGTTGACCGACGGACCGGCGTAGCCGAACGGCTGGAGTACCGGGGTTGGAATGCGGAGTTTCACCAGCACCGGGACGGTGAGATACCCGAGGTGCGGCGCGTCGTCCTCGGACGCGGGTGTCCCGTTGAACTTGACTCCTTCCTGCACGTAGAGCGCTTCAGGCTCGATGCCGATCGGACCAGCGCGCATGTCGAGCGCCAGGCCGGCCGCGAAGCCGGTGCGGGTTTTCCAGTCGGGCGCGGCAGTCGACAGCGCCGCGAACGAAGCGCCCCCTTTGATACCGAGGTATACCTGCGCGGCGAGCGCGGCCGGAAGCAACGCTGTGCCGATCATGACGATACCGATTCGCAACGACGATCTCATGATTCACCTCCAGAGAGTAGTCTGGTGACGGAAAGAGTTCGCCGGGCGCCACATGAAAACCAGAAGAGAGCGGAGAGAGCGGGGAAAGCGGGGAAAGCGGAGAGAGCGGAGAGAGCGGAGAACAAGCAAGTGGACGGAAGCGATGGAAGTGACGAAGGAGAGAGACCGAGGTGACGAAGGCGACGGAGGAGGGGCTTCTTCAGATTGAGGCGGGAACTGCGACCCAGCCGCGGCGCGCGGCGAGGCGGTTGGCGGCCTGCGCGCCGCCGAGCATCGTCTCGGCAAGTGAGAGGCCGTCGCGCCACGATCCGGCGAATGCGACCGCCCCGGCGCTCGCCTCGATCATCTCGGCGGCGGCGAGACGGCGGCGGTGACCGATGACGGCCTGCGGCAGCGCTTCACGCCAGACGGTGATGTTGCGCATCACCGGCTCGCCGTCGATTCCGAGCAGCTCCGCCAGATCGCGATGCGCAAGCGCCGCCAGCGCCGTTTCGCTCAGGTCGACGACGTCGGGGCGCCGGGCGCCGCCGAGATACGCGGTGATCAGGACGTGATCATCGGGCGCCCGCGCTGGCAGCACGGATGACGGAAAGACCGCCGAGAGGATGCTGCGCTGTTCGACGCCCGGCACAAGGAGCCGGGCAGCGTCGAGTGGATGGCGCACCTGACTGCGCGCAAATCCGAGCGATACTGACGCGATCGACGCATGCGGCATCGTGGCGATCTCGCTGAGCGCATGGCCCCCCGGGATATCGACGTCGACGCGCGCCCAGGCCACGGCAGGAACGGCGAGGATCGCGCCCGCGAACGCGTCGTCGCCCCAGGCGCCGTGCAGTTCAACCCCGCGCGACGAGGCGTCGATCGCCGCAATCGCGGCGCCCGTGCGCACATCGCCGATCGTGGCTGCGAGGCGCTCGGCCAGGGCGCCCATCCCATTGGCGAATCCCCAGCTTCCCGTCGGTTTGCCCCGCGCCTTGCGGCGAGCTTCCATGCGCGCCCGGGTGTTTCCCTGCAAACCGGAACCGGACCGGCGCTCGTGGCCGACAATCGAGGGGAAGGCATAACGGGCGAGGATTTCACGAGGATCGCCGGCACAGGTGCTCGCGAGCAGCGGGTCGAAGACCCGATCCGCCATCTCGTCGCCGAAGCGGCGCCGCGCAAAGGCGTCAACGGTTTCCTCGGCGATGTCCTTCTGTGGAATGAACCGCTCCTTGAGCAGCCGGAGCCGGCCGCCAAGCGACAGCAGCGGTGACGACGTGAACTCGGCGATGGTATGCGGAATCGCCGCCGGGGCGCCCTGATGCACCACATAGCGATTGTTGCCCCGCGGCCCGGCGCGGAGGGTGCCATCAGTGCACCCGGCGGCGTCGAGCAGCGAACGGACCACCGGATCGGGTTCGGCGGCGAGGCACGGGCCGGTATCGATCACCCATCCGTCGCGGCGCTCGGTGCGCATGATCCCGCCCACCTGCGGCGTCGATTCGAAGAGCACCGGTTCGAGCCCGATGGCACGCAGGCGGCAGCCGGCGACGAGTCCGGCGGCGCCGCCGCCGATCACGGCGACGCGCGGCCGGCTCACTGCCGGGGCACCACGGTCATGGACAAGGGAGCCGGATCGACGAGGCCGAACGTCGCGCCGTTGGCGACCTGCTCGATCGTCACGACGTACGCGGCCGCCCGGGAGACATCCGGAACGGCGATCGTGGCGATGGCTCCGTCGACGATCGCACCGGTGAGCACGACGTGAGTACCGGTCGCATCGGTGATGCTTCCCAGTTCGTCGCCGGGTGCGGAAGTGACGGCGTCGATCGAACCGCCGCTGACAACAAACACCACGGCGCCGATGCTGGCTGCGCCGGCACCGTGCAGGATAACGTCGAGGCGGCCCGGGTGCGGCGCATTGGCATCGTTCGACGAACACGCCGCGAGGAGCGCGGCGACGACGAGAAGCCGCCTCATCGCGTGACCGATCCGTCGAGCACTGGCGGGACGTGCTGTCCGTTACGGCGCAACCAGGCGAGGTAGTCGCCCACGTCGTATGCACCATTCTGGTTGCCGATGGTGTCGAGATAGCTCGCCGCGCCGCTTGGGAGAGGCGCTCCGCCGAGCAGCGCGCGGGCCGCTGCGGCGGGGTCGACGGTAACGCTGTCGGTAAAGAGCGCGGTGAGATCCCACGGGCGACCCATGCTGAGATCGAGCGCGCCGGCGGTCGTCGTGTCGCCGCGCCAGCCGACGAATTCGGCGCCCGGCGACGGCACCGCGACAAGGTGCGCGGCGGCGCTCATGTCGAGAAAGGTGCCGGAGCCGATTGCGTCCGCCTGATCGGACGTGACGCTGCCGGGCCCGGCGATGATCACCCGCAGCCGGTTGGCGATCGCGAACGCGGCGGTGAGCGTGTCCGGGGCGCCGGTCCGCGCGACGACGGTGTGATCGCGACCACCACCGTCGCTCCAGGAAAGCCAGTGCGCCGAACTCCTCCCGTCGAACGAAACCTGGGTTGAATCGGCACCGACGTTCAGGGTATCGCCGGGGGCGAGCACTTCGGTGTAACTCGAAAGCGGCGTACCGTCGACGCGGATCCGCGCCAGCGGCGAACCGGCGGCGATCAGACTCGGCGCGCGGCGAACATATCGAAAGGTGACGCTCCCATCGGCCTGCATGACGATATGATCAATCCGGACATCGAGTGGCGCGAGGTTCCAGTCGACGGCCGCGGGGAAGGTCATGATGCCGAAGTCGTGATTCCCGGTCGCGCCGGGGAAGGCGTCGCCTCCGTCGCCGCGATTACCGCCGAACGGGGTGCGAAGCTGGTTGAGTCCATCCGCCTGCATCAGCGCCACGCCCTGGCGTGGACCGGTGTTCACCCGATTGACCGGCAGCGCACCCTGCGCCACGCGATCATCGTCGATGAGCCAGATGAGAAGACCGGGCTTCTTGGCGCGGGAGAACGCAGGGTTCATCTGGGCGGTGTCAGTGCCGACGTTGCCGCGGTTCTCCAGCAGGTAATAACGCGGACTGTCGGTGGTGGCGAGATACACGGTATCGCTGTTCTGCACCGGACCGATGGTGTGGGTGCTTCCGCTCGCCAGCGTGTCGACCGTGACCCAGCCGAGTTGCACCAGCGACCAGGCATCGAATGACGACGGCGAATACGGCCGGGCGTAGGTGCCTGAGGCCATCAAGCTCCACTCGCCGGCGCCCTGGGTGGCGGAGTTGGGATCAGTATCGTAGAGATCCGGAAGTCCGAAGGCGTGGCCGGTTTCGTGGGTGACGGTACCGATCGGCATGATCTGGCTGCCGTCGCAGGCTGCGTCGCCGCCCACCGCCGACTGGATAGTGTACGAATTGATCTGGATGAATTGCCCCGGGATGGGACGACCGGCGGCATCCCGGCGAGGTGTCTTCGTGACGTATGGCTGGCCGTTGTTCCAGAGCCCGATGTAACCGCGATGGGACCATATGCCGGGAGCGCCACAGGCGCCATCGAGTGCCGGCTGCAGAAAGGCCACCACGTCAACGACACCGTCGTCGTCACCGGAATTGGGAATTCCGTCGGGGCCGTCGTTGTCGTAGCGACTCCAGACGGTGTCCGCGCCCGGCCCATTGGAGACCGAGTCGAGCGCCGCGAGGAGGAGCTCACCCATCCGGGACCGCGAATGACTCGGGCATGGTGCCAGCACGCCGACGCCGTTGCAGCCGTCCTGGTAGTACGCCGCCGAGCTGTCGACGCGAATCCAGTTGAACACATGGCCGTCAATGAGGGCGTTGCCGCGGGAGGCCGCGAGATAATAGGTCTTGACACTCCAGGCGCGTCCCACCGGGTCGGCCGAAAAGAACAGGTCCTGATACCGGGCGGGTAAGTACGGGCCACTGACGTCCCTGAAGGCGATCGGTATCACGGGAACGAAGAAGTTTCCCTTGACCATGGGTCTGGAGCCGGAGTTGAGGCTGGCCATCGCCCCCCGGTGGAGGAGCGCCTGGCGGGCCGCCATGACCCGGGCGGCCTCGCGGCGCCAGCCGCCATTGGGCTCGAAATCGAAGCCGCGGACCTCGAATTCACCGAGGCGGGCGCGCGGATACTGACCCGTGGCAGGGTGTGGCGCGGCCGCCATGGCGGCCAAAACGAGGCAACACAGCAGCTTAGGGCGCGCGCCCGGGCGCCGGACTGGGGTTTCCGCTTGTGTGGGTATGTTCGAGGTCCTAGCTTTCCGATGTCTGTAACAAATTTGTCCCGAAACCCGACGAAGTTCCACCCATGTTCCGCGAGGGCCAGTGGTGACCGAGACACTCCAGTCCCAGGTGGCGCTCTTCGACAAATGCCGCTCGTTCACCGCAGCGCGGGAAGTCCAGGCCGCCGGCCTCTATCCCTACTTCAAGACGATTTCCGAGTCCGAGGACACGGTCGTTGTCATCGAGGGGAAGAAGCGGATCATGTTGGGCTCGAACAACTATCTCGGGCTCACGCATCATCCGGCGGTCCTCGACGCGGCGGCCAGGGCGCTGCGCCGGTACGGCTCCGGGTGCACCGGCTCGCGGTTCCTCAACGGCTCCCTCGACCTGCACGAACGCCTCGAAGCGGCCCTCGCCGAGTTCGTGGGCAAGGAAGCCTGCATCGTCTTCTCCACCGGATATGGCGCCAACCTCGGCATGATTTCGGGGCTGGTGAACCGGGGGGAAGCGGTCTTCCTCGACAAGCTCGACCATGCCTGCATCGTCGACGGCGCCCGGCTGGCGCTGGGGATCACCGAACGCTTCAACCATGACGACACCGCCCAGCTCGAATACCTCCTCGAGCGGCGCAAGAGCAACAAGGGAAGCCTGATCGTCGTCGACGGCGTGTATTCGATGGAAGGCGACATCGCCAACATTCCGGAGCTGGTGCGGATCGCCCGGAAGTTCGGCTCGGCGCTGGCGGTCGACGATGCCCACGCGCTGGGCGTGCTGGGGCCGCGCGGCGAGGGGACGGGGGCACACTTCGGCATGCAGGCCGACGTGGACATCATCGCCGGGACATTCTCCAAGTCACTGGCATCGGTGGGCGGCTTCATCGCCGCCGACGAACAGGTCATTCATTACCTCAAACATTTCTCACGGCCGTTCATCTTCACGGCGTCGCTGCCGCCGGCGAACACCGCCGGGGTGCTGGCCGCCCTGGAAGTGATCCAGAACGAGCCGGAGCGGCGCGATGCCCTGTGGCGAAACGCCAAGCTGCTGCAGGATGGTTTCCGGGCGCTGGGCTTCGACATCGGCCCGACCCAGTCGCCGATCGTGCCGGTGCTGATCGGTCCGCTGGAGAAGACCTTCCTCTTCTGGCGCAAGCTGTTCGACGAAGGGGTATTTACCAACCCCGTCGTGTCGCCGGCGGTTCCGGTCAATCAATGCCGGCTGCGCACCAGCGTGATGGCGACGCACACGTCGTCGCAGATCGAGCGGTCACTCGACGCTTTTGGCCGCATCGGCAAGGAGCTGGGAGTCATCTGATGAGTTCCGCGCCGGTCATCCGGCGCGTCGAGTCGGCCAGCGACCTGGCCCGCTTCATCGACCTGCCATACTCGCTGCATCGGCGGGACCTCAACTGGGTCCCGCCGTTTCGCGCCGAGGTGAAGAAGCTGCTCGACCGCGCCCAGAACCCGTTCTTCCAGCACGCCGAAGCCGACTACTTCATCGCCGAACGCGACGGCAAAGTGGTCGGACGGATCGCCGCGATTCACAACCGACTGCACAACGAGCACCATCACGACAAGGTGGGGTTCTTCGGCTTCTTCGAGACGGTCAACGACTTTCAGGTGGCCAGCGCCCTGCTCGACACGGCGGCGGCATGGGTCAAGGCGCGCGGACTCGATACCCTGCGCGGCCCGATGTCGTTCTCGGTCAATGACGAATGCGGGTTGCTGATCGAGGGCTTTGACATGCCCAATTCGATCATGATGCCGCACAACCCGCCGTACTATCTCACCCTGCTGGAAACGGCGGGCTTCCGCAAGGCGAAGGACCTGATCGCACTGCAGGGCGGCTCGCTCGAAGCCCCGGTCAAGCCGCCGGAGCGCACCGAGCGCGCGGTGAACCTGATCAAGCAGCGCTACGGCATCTCGATCCGCCCGCTCGACATGAAGCGGTTCGCCGAAGAAGTCGAGCTGGTGAAGCAACTGTACAATGCCTGCTGGGAAGACAACTGGGGCTTCATCCCGATGACCGAGCCCGAGATCGACGCGCTGGCGAAGGCGTTCAAGCCGGTGGTGATCCCCGAGCTGGTGCCGTTCGTCGAGAAGGACGGCAAGACGATCGCCTTCGGCCTTGCGCTACCGGACCTCAACGAGGCGCTGCGCACCAATCGCGGCGGACGGATGTTCCCGGCGTCGCTGACAATGCTCTGGAAACTCAAGACGAAGAAGCTGACCCGGTCCAGGATTCTGCTGCTGGGCATCCTTCCCGAATGGCGCGGCAAGGGAATCGACTCGGCGCTGTACCACTGGCTCTGGAGCAAGGCCGCTGAGCGCGGGATCGGTTGGGGGGAAGGCAGCTGGCTCCTCGAAGACAACACCGGGATCATCCAGGGGCTCAGCAAGGCCGGCTTCACACCTTACCAGACCTTCCGCATTCTCGACCGGCCGACATGAAGGTGCTGGTCACCGGGGCGACCGGCTTTGTGGGCGGTCACCTCGTCGACCGGTTGCTGGCGCGCGGCGACACCGTGACGGCGCTGGTGCGCTCGGCGGCCGGCGCGGAGCGGCTGGCGGCGCACGGCGTCCGAGTGGTGCGTGGCGATCTCGCCGACACGGCGGCGCTGGAGCAGGCGGCCGAGTCGCAGGACGTCGTCTACCATGCGGCGGCGCGCCTCGATTCGGTGGGCGAAGCCGAGCTGATGGAAGCCAACCGCGAAGGAACCCGCAACGTCGCGCGAGCCGCAGGTCGCGCCGGCACGACGGCCAGGGTGGTACTGGTGTCGTCGATGGCGGCCGGCGGACCGGCGCGGCGGGGAGCGCCGAAGGCCAGCCCCGGCGACGACCGGCCTGTCACCTGGTACGGACGCAGCAAGCTGGCGAGCGAAGCGGTTCTCGCCGAAGCCGGTGTTCCCTGGGTCGCGCTGCGGGCTTCGGTGGTCTATGGTCCCGGCGACCGCGGCTTGCTGCCGCTCTTCCGATCGGTGCGCTTCGGCATCGCGCCGACGTTCGGCGATGGATCGATGGAAGTGTCGCTGATCCACGTTGCCGACCTGGTCGACGCGATGATTGCCGCGGCGACCAGTGACGCGGTGGTGTCGCGCGCCTGGTACGTCAATCATCCCGAACCGATCACCGGGGCGGCGTTGATCGCGACGATCGCGCGGCTCTCGGGACGGCGGGCGTTGCCGCTGCCGATTCCCCGGCCGGCCGCGCAGGCTGCCCTGGCATTCACCGGCGCGTGGTCGAGGCTCACGGGACAGCGCAGCATTCTCCATCCCGACAAGGTGCACGAGTTCTACCAGGAGGCGTGGACGGCGGATCCGTCGCCGTTCATGACCGCCACCGGCTGGCGACCGGCGTGGGAGCTGGAACACGGCCTCGCCGACACGCTCGCCTGGTACCGCGCCAACAAGTGGCTCTGAGCGACCCTCCGCATGGCCGGCTGTCCGGGACGCCGCGCTGGCGTCTGGTCGACCGGGTGCTGGCGGCATACGGCGTCGTGGTCGGCGTCTACTGTTCGACCCGCCTGGGACAACCCGGCACGGGCTGGGTGATGGCGGCGCACCTCGCGCTGCCGGGCCTGGCGTGGCTGGTGGCGCACGCCCGGCCCAGCCGGACGGTCGACGTGCTGCGGGCCATCTACCCGGTCGTGCTGCTGATCGCCCTCTACTCCGCGATCGACGTGCTCAACGGGTTCGGGGCCGCACCGACATTCGACCGCCAGATCCAGGCGATCGAGCAGGCGATTTTCGGGATGCAGCCGAGCCGCGACTGGTGGCGCGCCGATCCGAGCCAGTTCTGGTCGACGGTGCTGCACGCCGCGTACCTATCGTACTACTTCATTGTGGCGGTGCCGGTGTTCGTGCTGCTGGGGACGGGGCGCCGCGCCGCCCTCGACCGCTACCTCGACGGCCTGCTCGCCACCTACCTCGTCTGCTACGTCTTCTATCTCTTCCTGCCGGTGGCCGGTCCGTATTACGCGTTCACGCGACCGACGGGTCCGTTCGTCGACAACATCCCCGCGCATCTGGTGTATGCCGTCCTGCGAGGCGGGAGTTCGTTCGGCGCAGCCTTTCCATCGTCGCACGTCGCCGCGACGGTAGCCGCAACGATCGGCGGCTGGCGCGCCTCACGCCGGCTGGGTGTGATCCTCGCGGTGCCGACGGCGTTCCTGACGGTCGCCGTCGTCTATTGTCAGATGCACTATGCCGTGGACGCGATCTCCGGTGTCGTGCTGGGAGTCGTGGTGGCCGGCATTGCCGGAGGAACAAGTGAGAAGTGAGAAGTGAGAAGGGGAAACCCCGAACGGCGGATGTCATCTCCACTCTCGGGTCTTCACTTCTCACTTCTCACTTCTCACTTCTCACTTCTCACTTCGTTCGTGCTGTCATGGCGTTACGGTAATCGTGCCCTTCATGCCCATCGCCTGATGAGGAATGCAGTAGAACCTGTAGATGCCGGCCGGGGCGCCCGCGAACGAGATGGTCACCGACTGCCCGTCGTTGATCATCGGCGTGGCCAGGTCCTGCGGCTTGTCCTGAATGGCGTTGTTCAGCACGTCTGCCGCGCCCGGAGGAATGCTGTCGGGATAGAACGCGACGTCGTGCTGGGTCCCCGAGACGCCCTTGAAGGTGACCTGATCACCGGCCTTGATGGTGACGTTGTCGGGAACGAACTTGAACGAGGTCGGGCTCGTCGACACCATCTCGATCACATGATCGGTGCCGGTGGCGGCCGCGGCCGGCGGTACCGCGCTCGGAGCCGCGGCGGTCGTGTCGGTGGTGACTTCCTTCTTGCCACCGCACGCTGTCACCAGCAGTGCCAAGGCGGCGACGATCGCAGGAAAACGCATTCTGAACATGCCTCGCATCGGTTTGAGTTGGTCGAGTCGCTGCCGCTCAGCAGCGCCGTCGTGCTGCGCCCTCACCGGGCGGGGTCAACATAATGAGAATGCCGCGCCCGGCACAGGTCCGCGTAGCGACCGTCGCGGCACTTCGAACCGG
>JBOHRZ010000016.1:0-16287 GCA_050732975.1 Gemmatimonadales bacterium | reverse complement strand
CCTCGAGGCCGCTACCGCGGCCGGCACGGCATCGGCGCTCAGCGCCGCGGCGAATTCGCTCATGTTGGCGAAACGATCCGCTGGCTCCTTCGACATGGCGCGCTCGATCGCGCTCGCCAGTCCGGCAGGCACACCGGGAACCTTCGTCGCGAGGGGCGGCGGCTCGGCGACCAATTGCTGATACAGCACCGCGCGCGTCGAATCGCCCTCGAACGGCAAGCCGCCCGCCAGCATGCGATATCCGACGACGCCGAGCGAGTACTGGTCGCTGCGGGCGTCAATGGTCTTGTCGCCGCACGCCTGTTCGGGGCTCATGTATTGCGGCGTGCCGATGATGATTCCGGTTGTCGTCAGTGTCGCGCCGGGGTCGCCGTCGGACACCGCGCCCATTGCCTTGGCGATGCCGAAGTCCATCAGCAGGACCCGCTCGTCACGCCCTTCCAGCATGATGTTTTCGGGCTTGATGTCGCGATGAATCACGCCGGCGTCATGCGCCGCCGCGAGTCCCTGCGCTGCTTCCCGCAGAATACGCCGCGCTTCGTCGGGCGGCATCGGACCGCCCTGGTCCAGCACGGCGCGAAGACTTTGGCCGGTAATCAGCGGCATGATGATGAATGCCAGACCTTCGGCCTCGCCGATATCGTACACCGGAACGATGTGCGGATTGCGAAGCGTGGCGATCGTTTCGGCTTCACGCCGGAAACGCTGCAGCAACTCGGGTGAGAGCCCCAGATCGGGCCGCAGCACCTTGACGGCGAGGTCGCGCTTCAGCCGCAGGTCGCGCGCCCGGAACACCTCGGCGAAACCGCCGGCACCGATCCGGTCGTGCAGTTCGTAACCGGGGCCGAGGGCCCGCTGCAATTTGCGCAGCAGATCCGCCGGGCCGATCCCCGAACGCATCGTCGTGGCGATGATCTCACCGGTTTCGCGATTCAGCCCGGCCGGTGTTGCCGTGCCGCAGACATAGCAGAACGACGCCATCCCCGGGAGGGGTGTATGACAGCTTGGACATTCCCGGGTCGGCTGGCTCACTCGATATCCTGCGCTGATTGGTGCCTCAGCATAGCCCGCCCCGGGAGGGAGTCAAGGGAGATTGGACGGTCCCGTCGGCAGGCCCAATTCGGTTGCGGCGGGGCCGGCGGCGCTGACGAAGAAGACCGCCCGGGCGGCCCTGCGCGGAAAGGCTTCGAGGTAGTCCCGCCGCCACGCGGGGAGGAACGCGTCAACGGTAGTATCGGACACCAGCGCCCAGACGCTGCCGCCGAAGCCGGCTCCGAACGCCGTGGCGGCCGCCGCGCCGAGGTCCCGGGCCCGGCGGGCGAGATGGATCGTCTCCGGGATCTGGTTGCCGAGGACGGTTTCGGCCAGCGATTGCGACCGCGTGACGAGATCACCGATCGCCGGCGGCGAACCGTTTTCGATGCGTCCGCAAACCTCCGGGATGATGAGTTCGGATTCTTCACGGAACTGGGCCAGACGGGCCGCCAGCTTGTCGGCGTCGGGCCCGCCCTGGTTCGCAACGATTCGCGTCAGGTCTTCGGTTGCCGCCGGCGCCGATTCCAGTGATGCGAGAAGTGATCGGTCGTGTCGGCCGGTCGCCTGGTTCCACATCCCGAGCAGGGTGGTAATCTCCTCCGAGAGGGCGTTGTAACGCGCCTGCACCGCCGCGCCCTTGGGTGCATGCGCCCCGGACATTGCCACCACGAATCGCCATCCGGGCGGGATCGGGATCACCCGCTCGCGCAGGACGGGAATGAACCGGTATTGCAGCAGGTGGCCGGCGAGCGCGCGGGTGATCGCCGTCTGGTCTTCGCTGCCGCCCTGAGTTCCGACGCCGTGGTCGGCCGCGAAGCCATCGTACGCGCGCCCGTTCTCGATGGCGCCGAGGTATTCGGCACGCGCGTCCGGATCGGCAATCGCGGTCCACTCGGGGCGGCGGTCGAGCGCGTTGAATGCCGCGAGCGGCAGGAAGCATGCGATCACCAGCGCGCTGGAAGACGACAGCCCCGACGCCGAAGGCAACGACGAATTCATCGCCATGTTCATTCCGGTCGACGCGCCCGGAAAGTCGCGGGCGATGCGGCGGACGACGCTGATGGGATAATCGGTCCAGTGACGCGGTCGATTCGGCACCGCGGCGTCGATCCGGGTGACCAGCGAAGCGCCGGTAGACGCGTCGACGATATGGACCACATTGTCGGGGCGCGGCGAGGCAATCACATGGAACCCGCGTTCGACGGCAGCCAGCAGCGAACGGCCTCCACCGTAGTCGGTGTGCTTGCCGAGGACTTCGATCCTGCCGGGAACCCACCAGGCGCGGCCGGGGCCGGCGAAGTGCCGAGCATGCCGCGCGGCGGTACGCCCGAAGTGTTCGGCGGCGAGTTCGGCGGCGGGGTCCGACAATCCGGCCCGTCGAACAGCGTCGTGCCAGGCGGTTGTCACAGCAGGATCTCGACGTCACCGAGCCGGCGGGTGACTTCGGCGATATCCGCGCGGCTGGAAAGATCGAGCACGCCGTGGCTCATCCGAACCGCTTCGAGACGCAGTCCATGATGCAGCGCGAGCGACACCGCCTGCGGCAGCTCGAGCTCGCCGCGCGACGACGGCAGCACGGCCCGGCAGGGCGCAAAGATGCCGGCATCGAAGCGCCACAGGTTCATGCTGATCCAGCGCTCGCCGCTGACGTCGCGTTCCGGCTTCTCGTTGATTTCGGCGAGAGTACCGTCATCGCGCAGCATGAGCGTCGCGAACGACGCGACTCGGGCAGCCTCGATGTTGGAGTTCGCGATCAGGGCGTCGCGGTCGAAGGCGATCAGCCCGGGACGCGCCAGCCGGACCAACGCACGAATTGCGTCGACCGGATAGAGATTGTCGGCGTTGAGCACCAGGAAATCGCGGCCGGCGATCCAGGTCTCGGCTGCCAGCACCGCGTCGGCCGTACCGCGCGGTTGATCCTGAACCACGAAGGCCAGCGTGACTCGATGCGGCGGGACAATGGCATAATGCTCGCGAATGAGGCCGTGACTGGGACCCACCACCAGGCAGACGTCACGAATGCCGGCGTCGGCGAGCGCGGACAGGATGTGATCCAGCAACGGCCGTCCACGTGCGTCCGGAATCATCGCCTTGATCCCCAGCGCCGCCATGATGCGCTGGCCTTCGGCGAGTTCGTCGTCGGCGTCCCGGCGCATCCGGCTGCCGACTCCGGCCGCGAGGATCACGGCCGTGGTGCACTCGGCCCTGTGAGCGCTACGGCCCGCTGTCAGGAATCCGCCCGGGCGTCGCCGGGGCGCCCAGCTTCTCGAGTTGCTGTTCCAGCGCGGGCAGCTCGGTCAGCAGGATCGGCCTGAGCCTGGCGTATTCCGGCGGGAACGCGGCGGCGGCGATGTCGTACTGCTGGCGGTCGGTGCCGGTCGGTCCCCACGCGCCGCTGGGTGACGCGGCGCGAATGTGATCCTGGATCGAGATCGGGACCTGTTCGCCCCGGGCGGCATTGACCTCGTCGCCGCGCAGCGCGCGCAGCGAGGCCGTCAGACGTTCGTCGATGCTGCGAGCCTGGTCATGGAGCGCGGGGGGTGCGCCGGGCATCTCACTGAGCACGCGGATGATCGCATCGATGCGGGTCTTGGCGGTGGTCGCGGCATCGACCGCTTCGGTAATCTGCCGCGACAGGGCCGCTTCTTTCTCCCGGTAGTCCAGGTTGGCGGCGATCTCGTCCGGCGTGAGCGGATTGGACGGATCGCTCCGCACCGTGAAGCTCACCGGCGCGGCCAGCGGCGTGACGATGCCCTTCTCGCGCTTGCCGATGGTGACCGTGTACTTCCCGGGCGGGACCAGCACACAACCGGCGCACCCACCGCCCCCTCCACGGCCGCCGAATCCGCCCCCTCCCCCTCGGCCGCCGCGTCCCCCGCCGCTCGGCGCAGCGGCGGCTCCCACCGGATCCGCCGGGGTCTGCAACGACCCGCGCAGATCCCATTCGGCGCGGTGCGCGCCCCGTGTGGCCGGAAGATCGAGGATCCGCCACGTGCGGCCCTGCTCATCGGCGATCGACGCCGCGAGGAGCACCGGCTCCTCGTCGGCTTCGGCAAGGAACTCCTGCGATGTCGGATAGCTGATCGCCTTGCCCTGTCGCTCGGCGTCGCGTTCGGCCTGTATCCGCTGGTCGCGGAGCGATTGGAACATCGTCGCCCGAAGCGAATAGACGATGGTCGCCGCCGCCGGCGGGTTGGCCGCTGTAAACAGCGCCTCGCCCTGGTTGCCCTTGCCGCCGCCGCCGAACTGGCCCCGCCGCGTGATCGCCGTGGCATCGCTCACCGGGAAAACGGCGATCGACTGACTCAGCGCCCCGGCATCGATCGAGCGTGCGAGACTATAGTTATCGATAACATAGATGCCGCGGCCGAAGGTGCCGAGGACCAGGGCGTTGCGCTGCCGCTGGACCACGATGTCGCGCACCTGGATCGTCGGCAAGCCCGGGATCCTGTTCCAATGAGTTCCGCCGTCCTGACTGAGCCAGGCGCCGAATTCGGTGCCGGCGAAAAGCAGCTTCGGGTCGATCTGGTCCTGGGCGATGGCGTAGACGGTGCCGTGCTTCGGCAGGTCGCCGCTAATCGCCGTCCAGGTCCGTCCCGCGTCCGCGCTGCGGTAGAGATACGGGGCGAAGTCGCCATTCTGATGATTGTCGAACGCCGCGTACACGACCCGGGCGTCGGTCGGCGATGTCACCAGCCGCTGCACGTAGGTATTCGCCGGCACACCCGGAACCGATTCGGTCTTGCGCCACGACTTGCCGCCGTCGTCGGTGATCTGGATCAGGCCGTCGTCGGTGCCGACGTAGATGAGACCTTCCTGTTGGTACGACTCCGCGATCGCGCTGACGTTGCTGTAGAACGCCGTGGATTGATTCTTCGCGACGGCGTCGGGGCCCCAGACCTTGCCCATCACCGGCAGGGCGTTGCGGTCGAGTTTGCGGGTAAGGTCGCCGCTCACCGCGACCCAGGTGTCGCCGCGATCGTCGCTGCGGTAAAGTCGCTGCGACGCGGTGTAGAGCCGGGTATGCGAATGCGGCGAGATGATGATCGGCGTGTCCCAGTTCCACCGGGACGGATCGTCGCCGCGTCCCTCCTGCGGCTGGATCGACACCGACTCGCCGGTGGCGAGGTCGAGCCGTTCCATGCCGCCATTCTGACTCTCGGCGTACACCGTGGTGGCGTCGTGCGGATCGATCCGTGACACGAACCCGTCGCCGCCGGCAGACACGAACCAGTCGGCGTTGAGAATGCCGCTGGCGTTGCGCGTCTCGCTTGGCCCGCAGACGGAGTTGTTGTCCTGGGTGCCGCCGCAGATATGGTAGAACGGCTGCGCGTTGTCGACGTCGACGTCGTAGAACTGGCCGAGCGGCAGGTTGGCGAAGAAGATCCAGGTCTTGCCGCGATCCCAGCTCTGGTACAGGCCGCCGTCGTTGCCGTTGAGATAGTGATCCGGGTTCTTCGGGTCGACCCACAGCGCGTGATTGTCGCTGTGCTTCGAGCGTTCGCCGAGGCCGTGCCAGGTTGTGCCGCCGTCGTCCGACACTTGGGTCGCCACGTCCATCGAGTAGATCCGCTCAGTATTGAACGGGTCGGCGACCAGTTGGGCGTAGTACATCGGTTGAGCGGTATAGTCGCTGCGGCGCTCCCAGGTGATTCCTCCATCGGACGACCGGAAGATGCCGCCCCCTCCACCGGCTCCGCCTCCGGCGCCACCACTGCCACCGCTCCCGCCGCGGCCGCCCTCAATCGCGGCGCCGCTCTGCTGCGCTTCGACCGTCGCGTAGACGATGTCGGGATCGGCCGGCGAAATGGCGATCCCGATCCGGCCGAGCTGCCCGCCCGGAAGTCCACTAGTGATTTTGCGCCAGGTTTTGCCGCCATCGGTCGAACGCTGCAACGAACTCTCGGGACCGCCGTCGATCAGTGTCCATACGTGACGGCGGCGCTGCCAGGTGGCGGCCAGGACGATGTCCGGGTTGCGGGGATCGAGCGCAACATCGGTCACGCCGGTGCGATCGCTGACAGTGAGGGCCGGATTCCACGTCTTGCCGCCATCGGTCGTCTTGTAGAGGCCACGGTCGCCGCCATCGGACCAGAGTGGTCCCTGCGCGGCGACATAGACGACGTCGCTGTTGCGGGGATCGACCGCGATGCGGCCGATGTGCTCCGAATTTTCCAGGCCCATGCGGTGCCAGGTGCGGCCGGCGTCGTCCGAGCGGTAGACGCCGTCGCCGTACGCCACGCTGCGCTGCGAGTTGTTTTCGCCGGTTCCGACCCACACCGTCGACGGATTGCGCGGGTCGAGGACGACCGTACCGATCGAGTAGGAACCCTCATGATCGAAGATCGGCGTCCAGGTCGCGCCGCCGTTGTCGGTCTTCCAGACCCCGCCCGAAGCGGCGCCGACATAGATGACCGCCTCGTTGCGCGGGTCGACGGCGATGCTGACAATGCGGCCGCTGATCATCGCCGGGCCGATCAGGCGGGGTCGAAGTGCTGCCCCGAGCAGTCCGGCCAGGCCGCGGCCACCGGCGGAGTCGCCGCCGAACCCGCCGCGGCGGCCGCTGTCGGCGCGCGTCGTGTCGGTGCGAGCGGAGTCGGAGCTGACATGCCGTGGATTCTGCGCCATCAGCGGCGCTGCGCCGCCGGCGACAATCAGCAACATTCCCATGGTCAGGGCGACGCGCACTGCATGCTCCGGGTACGAGGGTCGAGAAGTCGGAAATGTGGACCGTCGACGTTCGCGACGCCACTCCGAGCAGTGGGTGGTGGGCGCAGTCACTGCTGCGCCGGGCGCCACCACCACGACTTGAGCCACAGCAGGACGCCGGCCGCGACGACGCCGACCGCGATCCAGAAGGCCGCAGCTCCGGTGCGCCCGTACAGCGCGGAGCCGGTGCCGAACAGCGCACCGTATACCATGAAGATGCCGCAGACCCACGCCAGGAAAGCGTGCGGCAGCGAATCGGGCGACGGCCCTACCCCGGATTCCTCCCGCACCGCGCGCCAGCCGGGCCCGGCCGGCCGGACCCGCCGGTAGAACTCGATCAGGACGGCACGATCGGTCGGCCGGGTGAGCCACGCGGTGAGCAGCCACACGACCGTCGTCACGCCCACCGTCGTCAGCAGCGTGACCCAGGCCGGGATCGCCGCGCCGGAACGTTGTGCGACGAAGAACGCCACCGCGACGATGAACGACGAGGCCATCGCCGCGATCTCGCACCACGCGTTGATCCGCCACCAGAACCAGCGCAACAGGTAGATCAGACCGGTGCCGGCGCCGATGGAGAGGATCAGCTGAAACGCCTGCTGCGCAGTGGTCAGCGCGAAGGTGAGGCTCCCGCCGGTGAGCATCAGCACCACTGTGCTGATCCGGCCGACCATCACGTAGTGCTCCTCGGCGCGGCCGCGCTGCACGAAGCGGCGCCAGAAGTCGTGCACCAGGTACGACGAGCCCCAGTTGAGATGGGTGACGATGGTCGAGATATACGCCGCCAGCATCCCGGCGATCATTACGCCGAGAAAGCCGTGGGGCAGGAACTTGAGCATCGCGGGATAAGCCATGTCGTGGCCGACCAGCGACGGCTGCACGTGAGGAAACGCGGTACGGATCGAATCCAGCGTCGGGAAGACGAGAATCGACGCCAGCGCGACCAGGATCCATGGCCAGGACCGGAGTGCGTAGTGCGCAACGTTGAAGAGCAGCGTACCGGCCAGTGCGTCGGGTTCGCTTCGCGCGGCGAGCATCCGTTGGGCGATATAACTCCCGCCGCCGGGTTCGGCGCCGGGATACCACACCGACCACCACTGGACCGTGAGCGGGATGATGAACAGCGACACGGTGGTGCCCCAGTCATGGAAGTCGGGCACCAGGTTGAGCGTGCTGGGAGGGAGCCGGTGCACCAGGCCAGCGAGGCCACCGACCTCGGGCTGCTTGAGCGCGAAATAGGCGGCCGCAAACGCGCCGGTCATGGCGATGCCGAACTGGATGAAGTCGACCACCAGCACGCCCCAGAGTCCGCTGGTCGCGGCGAATACCACGTTGAGTATCGCGCAGATGATGAGTGTCTTTGCCATCGGCCATCCCAGGACCACGCTGGCGATCTTTGCCGCGGCGAGATTGACCGTAGCGATGATGAAGGAGTTGAAGATCAGACCGAGATACACGGCGCGGAAGCCGCGCACCACGGACGCGGCCTGTCCGCTGTAGCGCAGCTCGTAGAACTCGAGATCGGTCAGCGCGCCGCTGCGCCGCCACAGCCGCGCGAAGAAGAACACCGTCGCCATCCCGGTGAGCAGGAATGCCCACCATTGCCAGTTGCTGGCCACCCCGCCGGTCCGCACGAAGTTGGTCACCAGATTGGGGGTGTCGGTGCTGAACGTGGTCGCTACCATCGACACGCCGATCAGCCACCACGGCGCCGCGCGTCCCGAGGTGAAGAATTCGGCGGTGCTGCGACCGGCCCGCCGCGCCAGCAGGACGGGCGGAATGAAGCAGATCACGATCGACACGACCACGATCGACCAGTCGAGCAGCGATGGATTCATCGGCGGACCCCGTGGCCTTGGGCCGGTGCACCTGGCGAAGCGTCTGACATGAACCTGAAGGGAGCTGGCGGCGGAACTCCGCTTAGGTTCATTATCGCCACCTCATGACCGCACCGCCATCCCGCCGCTCTCTCGGTTTTTCCGCCGCCCTCGCGGTGGTGATCGGCAACATCGTCGGCACCGGCGTGTTTACCACGCTCGGTTTCCAGGTGCAGGAGACCACCGACGGCTTCGCGCTGCTGGCGCTCTGGGTGATCGGCGGTCTGATCGCGCTGGCCGGCGCATTCAGCTACGCGGAAATCTCGGCGGCGATCGGCGGCTCGGGCGGCGAGTACCGTTTCCTGGGGCGCATCTACCACCCGGCCATCGGCGCGGTGGCGGGATGGGTGTCGATCGGCGCCGGATTCGCCGCCCCGGTCGCCATCGCGGCGATGGCCCTCGGCCGGTACGCCGGGCCGCTGCTCGGCATCGCGCCGCAGACGCTTGGGATCATCGCCATACTCGCCGCCACCGGCGTCCATGTGCTTGCCCCCGCCATCGGCGGTCGGGTCCAGGTGGCGGTCACCGCGCTCAAGATTCTCCTGATTGCGGCATTCATCGTGGTGGGATTGGTGCATGCTCCGGCCGCCGGGCTGTCGTTCGCGCCGCACGCGGAGACCTGGAGCGTGATCGCCAGCGGACCGTTCGCGCTGTCGCTGATCTTCGTGTCGTACGCCTACTCGGGATTCAACGCGTCGGCGTACTTCCAGGCCGAAGTGATCGACGCCGAGCGCAACGTGCCCCGATCGCTGCTCACCGGTACGCTGATGGTGATGGTGCTCTACGTCGCGCTCAACTGGGTCTTCCTCCGCACCACGCCCACCGCCGACATCGCCGGCCAGGTCGAGGTCGGCGCCATCGTCGCCGGGCACATCCTCGGCGACTCGGGCGGCCGGATCATGAGCGGACTCATCGCCATCCTCCTCGTCTCGACGATCAGCGCCATGACGCTTGCCGGGCCGCGCGTGATCGAGGCAATGGCGGCCGACCTGCCGCCGCTCCGCCCGCTGGCGCAGCGGTCACGGACCGGCAGTCCGAGTCGAGCGGTGCTGCTGCAGGGCGCGCTGGCACTCGCGTTCATGCTCACCGATTCGTTCGCCGGCGTGCTGACCTACGCGGGATTCACTCTGACCCTGTCGACCGCCCTCGCCGTCGTCGGCGTGATCGTCCTGCGCCGGCGCGAACCGGACCTGCCCCGGCCGTACACCGTCTGGGGCTATCCGTGGACACCGCTCTTCTTCGCTGCGTTCGCGGTCTGGACCATGGTGATCGTGATCCGGGATCGCCCCATGGAAGCCGTCGGCGGCGCCGTGACGCTCGGCGTTGCAGCGATGCTGACGTGGCTGACGACCGAGAGGAGAGACGTGCGAAGTGAGAAGGGAGAAGTGAGAAGTGAGAAGTGAGAAGTGAGAAGTGAGAAGTGAGAAGTGAACCCCGGGGAATCGTGATCCGCTCCGCCGTCGACCTCCGTTCTCACTTCTCACTTCTCACTTCTCTCCCTCCGTCAGGAAGAGCTGCCGATTGCGGCGCTGTTATCGGTTGGCGGCGGAGTCGTGTCGCGCACGAACAGGCGCCGGACCGACTTCCACCAGGTCGCGGCGCGCCTGCCGGTGGGAAGCGGGCTTTCGATCACACCCAGACGCCGGTTGGCGGCCTGCACGAACCTGCCGTCACCGACGTAGACGCCGACGTGGGTGATGCGCTTGCCCCGGCCGAAGAAGAGCAGATCGCCGGGCTGCATTTCAGCGGTGTCCTTGGCGACTTCGATCCCGGCCTTCACCTGTTCGCGCGAGGTGCGGGGCAGGTCGAGGTTGAAGTTCGCCATCAGCCACTGCACCAGGCCGCTGCAATCGAAAGCCTTCCCCGGCGATTCCGCGCCCCATTTGTACCGCAGCCCGATGGCCGATCGGGCCAGATCGACCAGTGAATCCTGCTGTGGCTGTCCGAGCAGCATCCGGGAGATGGTGGCGAACGGCTTTTCGCTGGCCGAGAACTGCGGTTGCTGGGCCGCGGCAACGCCGACACGCGACGCAAGCAGCAGGCATGCGCAGCAGAAGATCAGTGGTCGGCGTGGTACGGTCACGACGGCTCGCGGTCAGACGTTATAGGTGTTTTGCGAACGAACAATCCTAGTATCGCATCCCGGGGTCGGCTACCCGGTTGGCCGTCGCAGGATGAAACAACGGCCGCTACACAATTCGCTTCCCGAACAGGCTCGACATCAGACCTACCGCGAGTTCAGCGGTATGGTTCGCTTCGTCGAGGACCGGGTTCACTTCGACCAAGTCCACAGCGAGAACGCGGCCGGTATCCCATAAGGTTTCCATGGCGAGATGGGCCTCGCGAAACGTCGCGCCGCCGCGCACCGGCGTGCCGACGCCCGGCGCTTCCCGCGGGTCGACGAAATCGAGATCGAGCGAGACATGGAGCCCGTCGGTCCCGCGGCTGACCCGGTCAATCGCCTCCCCCAGAACGGTACGCATGCCGCGTTCATCGATGTCGCGCATGGTGTACACCGCTACCCCGAATTCGCGTGCATTCGATCGCTCGGCCTGATCGAGGTCGCGCGCGCCGATGATGGCGGTGTGTTCGGGGCGCACCGCTGGTAGCACGCGGGATAGCGACGCAAGTCCGCGATCGCCGTGGCCGAGGAGATGGGCGACCGGCATGCCGTGCACGTTGCCGGTGAGTGTGGTTTCGGGGGTGTTCAGGTCGGCGTGCGCATCGAGCCAGATCAAGCCCAGCCGGCGATCGCGGTCGGATAGTGCAGATGCGGTTCCCGCCACCGAACCAGCGGCAAGCGAGTGATCGCCGCCGAGCAGCAGCGGGACATTCCCTTCGCGCACCAGCGCGGCGGTGCGCTGGGCCACCTCGCGGCAGACGTCGGTGATCACCGGGAGGAAATCGATGCCCTGCTCGAACCCCAGTGTTTCGCGGGTCGGAACGATGACATCGCCGGTGTCGGTAACAGTATGCCCGAGCTGCCCCAGGCGCGCGGCGAGACGGGCAAGGCGGACGGCCGACGGGCCCATTTCGACCCCGCGACGCGACGCGCCGAGATCGAGCGGGACACCAAGCAGAGCAATCGAGGTCATCGGTGGCGACTACTGATTCGGCGCGTCGCCGTAGAAGGTATTGAACAGGAACTTGAAGGATCCCTCGGGCTGGGCGCGGAAGGTGACATCGGGAGCATAGAAGTAGGCCATCCCCCGTCCCACCGGCGCCGAGAACATTTCCACGCCGTCCTTCAGGTAACTCTTCCCGATCGCCCACCCGGAGCGGAGCGGATCGGGCGCGGCGAACCAGGCGATCTTCCTGATGCCGAATGACGCGGCGTTGTCGCCGAGGTGCCAGACCGGCGAGTTGTCGAAGAAGACATCCATGATGGCGTGCGCGCCCGCGGCGGCCGGCTGCGTCGTGTCAACCGCCACCTGCAGGACCGAACCGGGGATGTAGTACTTCTCGTTGGAGATGCCCTGGACCTGGTTCTCCACTGGCAGGCCGAGATTCTGCGCGAGGTTGGTGGCCGAAGTGCCGATCGCGATCACTACTCCGCCCTGCTCCAGAAATGCCTTGATCTGCGGCATGGTGGTGTCGACCGACATGCTGCCGATCTGATCCCGATACTCGTCGGGAATCTGCTCGGCGTTTCCGCCGCGCCCGCCGGCGCCGCGTCCGCCAAAGCCACGCCCGCCGCGCCCGGCGCCCGATCCGGGAATGCCGCCGAGGAAGACGAGCACGTCGAAGTCCTTGCCGAGGTCGCCGGCGTTGAGCCGTGGCGCGAAGACCCGGGTGAACGGCGACTCGTAGTGCTCCAGAATCCACCGCGCCCAGCCCGCCGGCATCGATCCACCGTACTGGTCCCAGAGCCCGATCCGGAGCGGCTTGACCGGCGTGCCGCGCGTGCCGGCCGGCGCGTTCCGGGTCGCGAGGCCGCGAGTACGGGCGAGGTCGCCGAGAATCCGCGCGCTGGTGGCGCTCGCCGGCGCGAGAAAGTCTCCACCGGCGAGGCGCTCCACGTGCTGGTTGGCCTTCGCAAGGCGATTCAAGGCCAGGAACGCGTCGTTGGATGCCGGCGAAAGGATCCACCCGGTCGCGGCGGCATCGAACGGCGCGGCATCAGGCGTCACACTTCCCAGCGGCTCCGCGACCATCGGTGGCCGGGCGAACGAGTCGAGGATCCGGTCGAAGGAGAAGCCCATCTGATAGGCCAGTGTATAGCCGGCGACGTCATACGGACGCTTGGGCGGACCGCCAGGATATTCCAGGTCCATCGGGTACCACTGCGGTTCGAACATGTCGAGGACATGCGGCCGGAAGGCCTGCGAGGCTGGCACCAGGAAGGACCCCTTGGAATAGCGCTTCCCGGCGATGGTGAAGTCGGCAGTGATCTTGTTGATCTCGATGCCGGCCCGGGCGAGCGCCTGAAGGAAGTCGAGTGCCTGCGCGAACTCGGGCTGGTCAGACGGAATGACATAGGCGCGGGGATCGCGGCGCGCCGGGTCGCGCAGCACTGACTGGTAGGCCTGCTGGACCGCCGGATTACCGCCGCGGCCGCCGCCGCGCCCGGACGGCGACGCGGCCGCCGTCACCCTGGCCGCCGCCGAGTCCGCGGCTTCAATCGTCTTCGGCGTCGTCGTCCAGCTGTTCGTTTCACCCTCGGCGATCTCGCGGTGGCCCATGACCCAGAAGTCGTAGAGCAGACTCTCACGATTTTTCGACGCCACATCAAGGACGGCGCGGTCGGCGGTCATCGAGTAATCGATCGATTGCCGGAAGTGCCAAGGCCCCCACTGCACCGGCATCGGCCCATTGCCGTCGGGCAGCTGGCGGCTGAGCACGATCGGGATCGTCTCCGGCGTCGGATTGCCGATCGCTTCGGTGAGAATGCCGATCATGTTATGGAAATAGCCGGCCGTGCGCAGGCCGCCGTTCCACCAGGTCGAGTAGTCCGACGCGTTCTTGCTGACGAAGCCGCCCTTGCCCTCGGCGGCGAACCGGCGCTGCATCGCCATCGAAACCCAGTCGAGCGATGTGGGGATCAACGGATCGAAGTAGTAGTTGAACGGGTCGCGGAAGGGCGGCATGAAGATGACCGATCCCGCGGGCCCGGTCTGATGGTGGTTGTAGATGATCTGCGGGTACCAGGTGAGGTACTGGATCCGCTCGCCGTTCTGCGTCTCGGGGAGCGCCGCGCGATACCAGTCACGGTTGTCGTCGTGTCCGGCGTACTTCTCGTACAGGCGCGGCACTCCGCGAGTGCTGCGCTGCAGCGAATCCGCGGTGCGCATATACCAATTGGCGACCAGCTCCATGCCATCGGGATTGACCTGCACGGCGAGGAGAATGTCGTCCTGGAGGAAGCGGAGCGTCTCGGGATCGTTCCGCGACACCATCTGCCACACCAGTTCCAGAAGCTGATTGGCGCCGAGCACTTCGTCGGCGTGCAGACCGCCGTCGATCCAGACGACCGCCTTGCCGGTCTGCGCCAGGCGTCGCGCGGCCGCGGAATCGACCCGGGCTCGCGCCAGGGTCGCGTTGATCCTCCGGTAGTCCTCCAGCTTGGCGAGGTTCGCCCCACTGGAAATGATGGCCATCAGTTGCGGACGTCCTTCGGCGGTGAGGCCGATGGTGTCGAGTTTCATCCGCGGCGATTCGGTCGCGAGCTGCTGCCACCAGTGCATCAGCTGGGTGTAGTTCGGCAGGAAATAGTCGGCGCCGATGGGGTGTCCCAGCGCGGTCTCGGGCGGGGTCAACCGTTGCTGGGCGCGTGCGGCAACGGCAACGAGTGCGGTAAGCGACAGAAGCGTGATCGGCAGACGCATGACCAGGGATACCCGTTCGGGGCGAGGGATACGATGGATCGGACCGTGGCGGCGACACGGAAACTTACCGACAGGGGCGCGCCGCCGCCGGCATCGCGTTTGGTATAGAATTGTGTGCGGCAACGTGCCGCCTCTCCGAGGTGCAATGGCAGGCGAAGGTCAGCGGGCGCCGGTGTTCAGCGAGCCCACGGGGCGGCGGTGGCAACGGGTGCGAGCCGGGGCCATGGTGCTCGGCGGGGCCAGCATCCTGGTCGTCGTCGGGTTGATCGCCGCGGCGCTCTTGCCGCCGGTCCTTCCGCAGGCGCACCCGACACCGGTCGCGGCCAGGCGGCGGCCGGCGCCTCCCGTCAACCGCACGGCGGAACGGGCGCACACTGCAGCCCGGGGAAGACTCTACCGCGCGTTGCGCCGGGGCGCCGGCGAGCCGCCGGGACGGTCCGGCGCCGGCGTGCTGCGTGTGGCGCCCGCGCCAGCCGATTCGATTCTCGCCGGCTTCTACGTCAATTGGGACGACCACTCCTACGAGTCGCTGCGCAAGCACCTGTATCAGCTCGACTGGGTGATTGCCGAGTGGGCGTTCGTGGCGCCAAGCGGCGATTCGCTTCGCATCAGTCCCGACACGAATCATATCCTCGACCTGATCCGGCAACTACCGGCGGACCGCCGTCCCAAGGTGCTCCTGATGGTGAGTAACGTGCAGGAGAACACCGCCGGGCGCTTCGGCGGCGCGAATACCGCGCGCCTGCTGACGCATCCGGAGCTGCGGCGCGCCGTAGCGGCGCGCCTCGCCGCCAAGGTGGCCTCGATGCACCTGGCGGGCGTCACCGTCGACTTCGAGAACGTCCCTGACGCGTTGCTGCCGCAGTTGAGCCAGTTCCTCGATGAACTTCGCGCGGCGCTTGCCCCGGGGATGCTGCTGACCCAGGCGATCCAGGATTATCTGCCGCCGGAGTGGGTGCACCGCTTTGCCGTGCAGTGCGACCGGGTCATCCTGATGATCTACGACGAGCATTACGCCGCGCCGGATCCCGGGCCGATTGCGGGCCGCGGCTGGTACACGGAAGTGGCCGACAGTCTGCTGGCAGTGATCCCACCGGGGAAGGCGATGATGGGGATCGGTGCCTACGGCGGATACGACTGGAACGACGCGGGCAACAGCGCTCACATCGAACAATACACGGTGGGTGATATCTGGGAACTCGCGCGGGCGAACCATGTCCTGCCCTCGTACGACACCGATGTCTACAATCCCTATCTCGCCTGGACCGACGCCGACTCGGTGGACCATTTCATCTGGTATCTCGACGCGACCACGGTATCCGACCAGTTGCGCATCGGTCGCTCCCGCGGGGTACCATCGGCGGCGATCTGGCGTCTGGGTGCCGAGGATCCGTCCATGTGGCGCATGCTCGGACGGCACGGCAAACCGCTGGCGCCGGATTCGGCGGATACAATCGATCCCGGTTACGCCGTTCATTTCGACGGCGACGGCGAGTTGCTCGCTGTGCTCAACCGCCCGTTACCCGGGCGGCGCGAGATCGCCATCGACAGCACCGGACTGGTCAGCGAGGTCACCACCGACAGCATACCGGGGGAATGGGTCGTGGCGCGCTTCGGCAAGCAAGAGCACGAAACGGCGCTCACGTTCGACGACGGGCCCGATCCGCGCTGGACGCCGTCGATCCTCGATACCCTCAAGTCCCGGCACGCGCCGGGGACGTTCTTCCTGATCGGCGACCAGGTCACAGCCCACTATGCGCTGACCCGGCGGATTCTCCGCGAGGGGAACGAGATCGGCAATAACACCTTCACTCACCCCGATCTGTCGAAGACCAGTCGCT
>JBOHRZ010000015.1:0-16870 GCA_050732975.1 Gemmatimonadales bacterium | reverse complement strand
GAGCTGATACGTTCAAGTTGAAACAAGTGCTGTCGCGGTGCGTACGACGAGTTGTCTCCAACATTCGAGCAGGTCATGACCACATTGCCAGCTCCCCGACCCCGCGCGGCCCTCCCCGGCATCGCGCCCGTGTCGTGGGAACACCCCGCCGATCGCGCCGCGCTGCAGGCGTTGCGCGCGCTGCCCGGCGTCGATCAGGTAATCCGCAAGATCCTCGGGATGCTCGGTGGCGAGCAGGGGATCCGGCTGCTGTTCCAGGGGAACGCCATCCGGGTCGGGCCGACGCAGTTCCCGAAGCTGTGGGGGCTGCACGTCGAGAACTGCGCGACATTCGACTGGGAACGGATTCCCGAGCTCTACGTCACCCAGACGCCGATCTTCAACGCCGGCGCGTACGGCGTGGACGATCCGTTCATCGTGATCCATTCGTCGGCCTTCGAACTGCTCGACGAGGATGAACAGCGCGCGCTGCTGGCGCACGAACTCGGTCACGTGATCAGCGGCCACGCGTTGTACACCACGATCGCCGCGATCATGGCTCTGATTTCGCTGGGGTCGCTGCCGCTGCCGCTCGAGCTGGTGGCGCTGCCCGTCCGGCTCGCGTTCCTGGAATGGTCGCGCAAGTCGGAACTCTCGGCGGATCGCGCCGAGCTGCTGGGATCGCAGGATCTGGCGGCGTCGATGCGACTGTTCATGAAGATGGCTGGCGGCGCGAACACCGCCAATGTGCGCCCCGGTGACCTCAATCTCGAACCGTTCATGCAGCAGGCCAATGAATACGCCACGCATAACGAAGGCTTCGACGTGGTGTACAAGCTGCTCAACACGCTGGTGGTGACGCATCCGATGAACGTGGTGCGCGCCGGCGAAGTGCAGGCCTGGGTGCATTCGGGCGCGTACGACCGGATTCTCGCGGGCGAGTATGTCCGCCGCGGCAGCGAAGCCGACGATCGGCCGTTGCGCGACGACATGAAGGAAGCGGCCAAGCACTACAAGGCCGAGTTCGACGAATTCGCGGGGCACATCAAGCGGAGCGCGCAGAAGGCGGCCGACCGGGCGCGCGAGGCCTACCGCGAAGCCCGCAGCAAAGGCAGCGCGTGAAGCTGCTGATCGTCGGCGGCGGCGGACGCGAGCACGCGCTTGCAATGGCGTTCGCCGCCGACGATCCCTCGCACAGGATTTTCGCCGCACCAGGGAATCCCGGGACCGCAGCGCTCGCTACCAACATCGCCATACCTGCCGACGACATCGACGCCATCGTGAGCGCCGTCGTCGAGCACGACATCGACCTCACCGTGGTCGGTCCGGAGGTGCCGTTGGCGCGGGGCCTCGCGGACCGCCTTCGGGGCGCCCATCGGGCGGTGTTCGGACCGGCGCGCGACGGCGCCCGGATCGAGGCGTCGAAGGCATTCGCCAAGGAAGTCATGCGGGCGGCGGGTGTACCGACGGCGGCGAGTGCCACATTCGAGCACCTCGACGCGGCGCTGTCGTACATCGATCATCACGCCGAGCCGCTGGTCGTGAAGGCGTCGGGTCTCGCGGCGGGCAAGGGCGCGGTGGTCTGCGCCACGCGAGACCAAGCGCGGCAGACGGCGCGGGCGATGCTGCACGACCATGCCTATGGCGACGCGGGGCTGATGATCGTCGTCGAGGACTTTCTCCCGGGCGAGGAACTGTCGGTGCTGGCGGTGACCAATGGCCGCGAGGTGCGGCTGTTGCCTGCGGCGCAGGATCACAAGCGACTGCTCGAAGGTGACCAGGGACCCAACACCGGCGGGATGGGCGCCTATGCGCCGGTATCGATCGCCACGCCAGCAGTACTCGATGCCGTCACGGAACAGGTGCTGCTGCCGACGCTGCATGAACTGTCGCGGCGCGGGATCGACTATCGCGGCGTGCTCTACGCCGGGCTGATGCTGGCGCCCGACGGCACGCCCAACGTGGTGGAATTCAACTGCCGGCTCGGCGATCCCGAGACGCAGGTGGTGCTGCCGTTGATCGACAGCGGGCTCACGGCGCTGTTCGACGCTGCCGCGCGAGGCGAGGCGCTTCCGGAAATCACGGTGCGAAGCGGCGTCGCGGTCACGACGGTACTGGCGGCGAAGGGATATCCTGATGCACCGGAGAAGGGCGCGGTGATCACCATCCCTGACGAACTGCCACCGGGCGTCACGGTCTACCACGCCGGCACCGCGCGGCGCGAGGACGGTGCGCTGGTCACGGCGGGTGGACGGGTGCTGGCGGTGACGGCGGTGGCGGAGAGCTTCGACGCGGCACGAACGGCGAGCGCTGAGGTGGCCGAGGCGATCCAGTTCGAGGGGAAGCAGTTCCGGAGGGACATCGGGTGTAGGGAAGTGAGAAGGGAGAAGTGAGAAGCGAGAAGGGAGAAGCCAGAGCGGCTCTGACCTCCTGTCTTGCCGTTTGCGCGCTGATGTCGTTTCCCGCGGGCGGTTCCGCGCAGGTCCCGACATGGCGCGTTACGCTTGCGCCCATCGCCACGGCGGGCGGACCGAACGGCAATAGCGTCGACCAGGACATTACCGGCCTGCTCGCGGCGCACCGCCTTCCCAATGGACAGATGCTGGTCGCCACGGACGATCCGCCCGAGTTGCGGTTGTTCGACGCACACGGACGGTTGGCGCGTCGTGTCGCGCGCAAGGGCGAGGGGCCCAACGAGTTCCGCGGGCGGATATCACTCTTCTCCGCCGCGGCCGACTCGCTTCTCGCCTTCGACGACTACCTCGGCCGGTGGACGCTGTATTCGCCGGCTGCCGAGCCGGTGCGGAGCTGGCTCACGCACGAGGGCGAGCGGGCGCGCTTCGATCCCACGGACTACCGGCGGACGCTGATCCATCCATCGGGCGCTCCGATCACCGCGTGTTATCAGGAACTGATCGACCGCCTTCCACCGCCGCGCGATACCGCGTATCGGGAGGTCTTCCCCGACGGCGCCGACCGCGCCTGGGTGCGGGACGAGGGGAGCGGCGTGTGGACCGTGTACGCGCTGCCGAACCGCGCCATCGCCCGGGTGCGGATCCCGGCGCAGATCGAGTTGCTGCAGATCGGGGATGGATTCGTGGTCGGCTGGCAGAAGGACGACGACGGTGTGGTACGGGTGGACGCGTTCCGGGTGGCGATGGCGACGCACGTCGCAGCGCCGCCGTGCGCGTCGCGGGCCATCACCGTTCCGCACGACACGTCGCGGGTGGTGCATAGCCTGCAAATCGATCTTCGCAATCTCGAAACGGCTGGCGGGGCGTTCCACGCCGACTATGGCCACTATGCCGCAACGCTGGATACGATCAACAAGGCGTCGAACTTCACGCTGTCCACCGGAACCGAGGTCACCCTCGACTCCCACGGCGGGATCGGCTGGGACGCGGTGGCGCGCAATCGCACCACGAAGACGTTCTGCCGGATCCTGATCGGCGGCCTGGCGCCGATCTGGTTGTACCGGTTTGCGTATTGCGGGGTGTGACGGGGCGGGCTCGCTGTGCGCGGCCGTCATCCTTCGTTCGCTACGCGTTCCCTTCCGTCGAACGCGACTTGCCCGCACGACCGCGACGGTATTGACGCCAGTCGGCCAATGTCGGTGTCGTGTAGTATGTTCCGCCCTCCTGAGCCATTCGAGGAACTCGCTCCGGGCCAATGTGTCGAACCATCTCGATGAACTCACCGACCGCGGGCACGGCGTCCTGCAGCAGTCGGGCACGCAATGCCACCGGGTCGTCGGGCCAGGCAGGTACGGCACGACGCAGAACGATGTCCCCTGCGTCAAGTTGAGGAACCATATAGTGGAGCGTCCAGCCGGCGCGCTCGGTGTCGCCTTGGAGCAGAGTCCAGAATTCGGACTTTACGCCGCGAAAATCTGGCAGCCAGCCGGTGTGCAGGTTCAGGAACCCGTGTTTGAGAGAGTTGAGTGTGTGCGGCAGGACCAATGACGTACCGAACCCGATCACGAAATCTTCCGGATCAAAACAGTATTCGTTGACGTTGTCGATTGTGAGATGGGGCGGGAGAGTTCGGCGGGGCAGCCATCGCCGCCCCCTTCGCTGAAAGGCGCGATTGAGCCATGCCTGAAACAGCGCATTGACTGGCCCGACGCGGCGGAACTTCCGCCAGTAGTATCGAAGCCCGGGTCCCCGCGTTTCCACGATTACCTGGTCGACCTTGCCGTCATCGTAGAGGCTGGCCGCCAGATATCGACCGAAGACCGAGTCGTGCATGACCAGGATCGTCTTCATGCCCTTGCGCATTGCTCACCGCTGGAAGCCTCGGCGCCCCCGATACGCTCGGACCACGCCGCCCGTGTCCGACTTTGGCCCGATACCTCGCGGCGCTCGCTGAACAGAATGTCCGCGAGCTCGGCGATCGTCACATAGCGCACCTGATAATCGTTGCGTCCCGCCATTTCCGCCAAGCGGTAAAGATTCGCGCGGAGGTGCTCGAACGCATATAGCCGGTCGCGCCAGTCGCCGAGCGCCGGCACGAGTTCATCCGCGTGGAAATACGAGACGAAGAAGTCCTGCCCTGATCGAAAGAATTCGCCAAGCAGCGACCGGTATAGCACCGGCGCGGTTGTCGTCGTGAGCATAACTCGCTCCGTTGCGAAACGGTGCGCGAGTATGCGGTTCCGGAACGTGAACGTCGGGATCATCCGGACGCCGTGCCACGTCGTTGGACGATACGGAAACGCCGACCAATCGTAGGCGTCCACCTGGCCTCGGCCGCCAAAGCGCATCCGCGGTGCCGGACTGTAGTCCACGCGGACGCCCGCATCGCGCAGGTGTCGAATGCTGAATTCGTTCTGGAAGGTCCACCCCATGTGGACCACATCCGGCCGCCCCAGCGCTTCCGCGCCAATCCGGATGTTCTCGAGTACGTTGGCCTCGGTGGTATCCTGCTGCCCGCAGGAATCGAAGTAATGAAGGTGCCAGGCGATCGCCGAGCCCGCCTCACGCGCGGCCATCCAGAAATCACGGTATCGCTCGTAGCACCAGGCGGCCGATCCGCATCGATCACGAATCTGCGTATCCGCTCGAACGTTGAAGGTCCATCGAACCCCCGCGAGGTCGAACAGGCGCGGAAGCTCCTCGACCCCGCGCCACCTCAGGCGTGCCGGGTAGTGATCACGATCCGGGTCACAATCCACGCCGATGGCGACGTAAAGGGGGCGCATGGCACTCTGCGGGTTTGGGGCGCGAGCCTCCGGCTGCGAGCTGCCCTCGCTGGCAGATCGCGCAACTGCGAACGGAAAATGTCGGGCTGCGGATCTCGCTCAGTCGAAATCCGTATGGCTCGTCACCGGTGGGGCAACCAGATCTCCCCGCTCAGCGCGGGAGACTCCTGACAACCGCAGGATCCGAACGTGAAGCTCGCCGCCTGGTACGAGCTGCCGGCGGCCGGCGCTGCACGCACGAGATAGAAGAATCCGGTCGGCACGGCCGAGAAGCGTACCCGGCCGTCGGTGTCCGTCGTCGCCGAGCCGGCATCTGCGTTAACCGTCACGGTGTCCCCGCGATCGGTCGTGATGCGGGTCAGCGACACCGTCGCTCCGGCCAACGGGACGGCATCTGTCGTGTCCGCCGTCGAGACTACGCCAAGCGCCGTGATCGTGAGGTCAAAATTCGATACGGGGCTGGCTTGTGGCGTTGAATCGACGGAGTCAACGATCGCGCCCGAGTTGGTGACCGACGTGGACAGTGGAGCCGTCGTCAATGGGGCGTCGACTGGAGAGCCGCTGCAGGCAGCCAGAGCCAACGCGCCGATGAGAGAAGCGAGCGGCAGGACAACACGTGAATGGTGTAGCATGCAAATCCTCCAACTCCGAGAACGATCGTTGTCTTGGTCCGGCAGCCATGAGAATGCTGCCGTTGCTACCGGATGATACCTTCGCACAATCGCCTGCGTCACATCACTCCGGGTGAACTCAGCGCATCGGGCGGCCGGCCGCCCCGTGCGCCGTCGAGCGTCCGGACGTGTGCTCGCGTGCTCGCGTCGAGTGCCGCCGTCGGAGATGCGCCGGCGCTGATCGCCCGATCGACGTCGGTCCGGAGCTCGACGAATTGCGTCGCGGAGGCGTGGCGCTCAAGGAGTGTCCGAATGGATGCCGTGGCCGCCGGTGGCTGCACGTGTTTCGCTACAAGATCGACCGCCGTGATCAGTGCGCTTTCGAGAACCTCCGGGCTCGGCGGCTCGCCGTGCCCCGGCCAGGCAATCTCGCGAAGATCGGACTGCGAGATGCCCGTGTGGAGGGCGCTGGCGACGGCCTCGAGTTCCGCCGGTTCTCGGGCAGCCCCCAGGATGTCGCGCGCCTCACCCAATTCTCCGGCGAGAGAGCGCACAGCCACGACGATCCGTGCGTCGTCGGCTCCCTTCAAGACACCTTCCGCCGCCTTGTCTGCGAGCGGCGACACTGGGAGTCCGGCAGCCTTCGCGGAATCCATCAGGTCGACGATGATCCTGTGTGCGGCGGGGCCAAGCTTCGCCGGAAGTTGCGGAAGGGAATCGCCGCGCGATACCGCCCGCTGCGCCGACGCTGCGGCCGGCGCCGAGACAAGCAGCAGGAAGCATGTCAGGACGGCGGGAGCCGATCGACGGGTCACAGACCGGCTCCTCGATGAGCGGGTACCAGCAGAATCGAGTTGGCGGTTCCGTAATCATCGCCGCCACCCTCGGGGGCCGAGGGGTCCCTGGCGACCCGACCGTCCACGACGAACGCGTACGCGTAGCGGCCCTGATCGAGCCTTACCTGAACCTCCCAGGTATGGCCGTCGGAGAGGCGGCGCAAGGGCAGCGCACCCGGGTTCCATGCGTTGAAGTCTCCGACCAGCGTAACGTGCATCGCATTGGGCGCGACGAGTGTGAATCGCACCGGGAGCGGCTGCTCCGCTGCAGCGACCTCGGCAATGGCGGCTGTGGCACCCGCACCCGAAATGTGCCGCTGCAAGAAAGCGTACGTTCCCCCGGCGCCAATGAGAATGCCAATCAGGCCGGCGGCTAACGCCGTGACCGGCACCCTCCCACGGATCTTGCGCGGTCGCGGCCGATCAGGCACCGATTCGGACGACGCGCCATCCTCGCCCGACCCGATGCGACCCAGCAAGCCCTGCCGCCAGGGAGCCCGGAGCGGTGGCTCATCTCGCAAGACGTGTACGGCGGTGCGGAGCCGAGCATTCAACTCGGGGTCCCGCATATCTCGACGGGTGTCAGTCATATCGATCCTCCTCCAGCAGCGCTTGCAGGCGGTCACGCGCACGCTGGACTCGCATCTTCAACGCCGAGATCCCAACGCCCGTGATCGCCGACATTTCGTCGTAATTCATCTGTTCAACGTGTTTCAACAGGAAGGCCTCGCGTTGATCGGGATCGAGCCGGGTCAACGCGCGATCGATCGCGTCCCGCAAGTCGGTGGCCGCCGCCGTGGAGTCTTCGCTGGCTCTCGCCACCGCCCCGGCGTCAAGCACGAGGCGACTGGTCCGACGCCGTCGATACAACAGCGCCGTGCGGCACCGATTGACCAGAATGCTCATCACCCACGTCCTGAAGCTCATTTGTTCGTCGTACTGGGCCAGCGCACGGTGTGCCCGGAAGAAGGCTTCCTGGGTTGCGTCCTCTGCATCTTCCAGGCTACCGAGCATCCGCGTCGCAAAGCGAAGACACGGTCGGGCATGCCGGTCGACGAGCATCGCGAACGCAGTCTGGTCACCGGCGAGCGTGAGGCGAACGAGCATAGCATCGGTCATCTCCGCTGGGTGATACCTGCGCATCCCGGCGGCGGTCACGTCCTGGAGGTCCTGCTCAGCAACCCTGCACCAGCCCAACCGTTCCGCCGAAATCGTCGGTGACGGTCACCGTGCCAGGCGGCGCCATCCATGGGCCCCCATCTATCCGCACGTTCACATGGTAGGTGCGCTCCCTCAGCCCGACCGTGACCTGCCAGATGCCCGGGTTTGTCCGGGACAAGGAAATCGGATGCCAGCCGTCGAAGTCACCCGCGACCTCGACTGTCTTCGCGCTGGCATCGCGTAAGGTGATCGTACATTGCTGCGTTCCGCTCGGCAGAACCGAGAACAGGACGGCACGCTCAGTGGCAGGGGTGCGTTCGTCACGGCTGGCGTCAAACGGATTGATCTGAATACCCAGGTGCACGAACCGAGCCGATGGTACGCTCAACGCGACCTGCGCCGGCAGGCTCCCGACCTCCGCGATGACCGACAGGCGCCGGAACAGACGCAAAGTGGTCGCAACCTGCCCCCATACGGCGAACGGAAGACCTGCCACCGGCGGGCGGACCTCCACCGCGGCATCCCATTGGAGGCGGCCCCGCTTCCAAGTCACCGCAGTCTCGACTTGTGACCATGCTCGAAGTCGCAGATCCTGGGACTGCTGGATTGTGTCGGCTCGCTGAACCCGATATCCGGAACTGTCGACCCAGCCGTCGGAGGGCTGATCGGAGATGCGCATGTTGGAGAAGCGCGCGGCATGCGACGAGACATTGAAATGCAGCGTGACGTCGCCCATGCGCCGCCATGTCGCCATTTGAAGCACACCGAAGGTCGGCGCTCCAGCCAGATCCAAGGCCCGTTCGGTGCCGAGGCGAACGCCAACTCCCCATGTGGACGAGCCCAGCAGCGACATACCGACGTGCGCCACTGCGAGGGTGTACGGGTTGACGCTGGACACCAAGCGGTCGATGCCGCCTCCGGCAGCCAGACGATGTCCGTCGATGGTGAACGGGATTGTCGACCCGGCACCCGCGACCGATGCCAATTGCGCGTGCGCGATCGACGGCCAGGCGCACCCGTAGAGGGCAATGATCGCCCACGTGTGGATGCGACCTGTGACCGGCTCTAGTATGGCTGGAAACCGGAACCGCCCGATAAGGTGCCCCCGCCGGTTCGGTGATTTGCTTGCTTGCGACCCGACTGCCGAAACCCGCCCAACAAGCTATACCTCCAGAAACACGGCGGGCGTCACTTCGAACCTGGACCGGCCAATACCGACTGGGGAAATTCGACAGACTACTCTGCGTAATTCCACCTCGGCATACACACCGACCGGAACCTTCTGCCGGATCCTGATCGGCGGCCTGGCGCCGCTCTGGCTGTACCGGTTTGCGTATTGCGGGGTGTGAGGGGGCGACACGACACGTCCATCCGGCAGCGAGTATCCGGCTCTACCTCACGAACCCCTTGTACAGCCGCAAATCCGAGTTTCCGCCGGCGAAAGTGGCCAGGTGGCCGAGAACAGGCGCCGGACCAGCATCGAGTGACCCGACGATCGCCCCGAACGCAACGACGAGGTCTCCGGAGCGCGACATCTGCGGCGTCGCCAGAATGCCGGCGAAGCTATCGATCGGATGTGTCGATCCGTCCGTGAGCGACACCGTCACAAGATACGACGTGCTATCCGTCAGCAACGTGAAGCCAAAGACGTCGGGTTTAGTGAGTAACACCGGTGCCGTTGCCACGACGCAAGTCGTTGCGCGACAGGTGACACCAATCAGCGATTGCCCCGCATCGTCGCTGATCGTGGCGACCGGCGTTGCGGCGCCGCCGGCCAGTGCCACCTTGAGCAGGCGGCGATCGCCGAACCGGAAGAAGAACACCGTCGTTCGATCGTCGGACAGGGCGTATCCCTGCGCTCCTTGCGTTCCGTCAACGGCGCGTACCGTCGCTGCGCCGCCAGCGATCGCACCGACGACAACGACACCATTGTTGCCGAAAATGGAATCGGTCGGACATGGCCCACATGCGCATCGGTAACAGTGCGGTCCGCTGTTGAATTGCTGTCCCAGCGCGATGAAGCCGTTGGGGCTGGTCCACGCCAGGTCGCTCAGCCATGTAATGGTGACGTTGCCCGCGGTGATCGGCAGCGTGAGCAATGAGCTCCGCAGGTACGGGTTCGCGGTGTCGGTCAGGAAGAGCACGGCGTGCAATGGGAAATCGAACCCACGCGGGCTGACCGCCTCCGCCAGCAACAGCCGGCCGGTGCTGTCGAGCGCATATGCCGAATAGCTGCTGAGGGAGTCGCGTCGAACGTATCGGTTGTCGCATAGTTCCCAGAGACGGGTGCCGCCGGCAGCGGGCAGCAGCCCGACGCAACGATGCCCGACGGATGCGCCTGGGTTCACAAATGCGTAGAGAATTCCCTGGCCGTCTTCCGTCCAGGTCGGCCAGTAGTCCTGGTCGAGATTGTAGGTGAGCTGGACCTCGTCGCCCGTCGTGAACGGGCCGAGCCTCGACGTCGTGGGGCTGAACGCGTCGCTGTGGCTGCATGAAGCGAGCAGTGCGACGGCCGCGAGCGCACCACGGCGGATGGGTATGCGAAAAATGTCGATAAGAAGCGCCTTGACAGGGGCGGGTTGATGGTACGCCACGAACCTCGCTCCGTCAATGACGCAGGAAGCCGGCGGCACCGCGCGTGGCGTCGCCTTCCCTCTTCCCCTCCTTCCCTCCTTCGGATTCTTTCGACCACCCGCGCGTTGAAATGATCCCACCGCAATCCCGACGCAGCTCGATGTTCGGCGATGCTCACCCCTTGCGCAAACCCCTCCGCCGAGCCGAGCGTATGGTCATGCCCGCTTTGCAGACTCCGGACTACTGGACCGCGGACATGGTCCGCGACCTCCCCGACGACGGCAATCGCTACGAAACGGTTCACGGCGAGCTGCTGGTGACCCCGTCGCCGCGGATGTGGCACCAGATCGTCGCCTCACGGCTCACCCGGCTGCTCGGCGACTACCTGCGGCGCGAGCCGGTGGGCATGGCGTTCGGCCTCGACGCCGACATCTCGTGGGCGCCAGATGTGCTGGTGAAGCCCGACGTCTTCGTGGCACCCCTGCCGGAGGTGCGCACCCTGGATTGGGCTGAGGTCCGATCTCTTCTGCTCGTGGCCGAGGTACTGTCGCCGTCGACCCGACGCGCCGACCGCTTCGTCAAGCGACCTCTGTACCAGGAGGTCGGTATCCCGCTCTGCTGGATCATCGAGGCCGACGAGCACTACGCCGAGGTCTGGACGCCGGATGCGGCCCTTCCGACGATCGAGCGCGAGGCGCTGACGTGGCACCCAGCCGGCGCCGTGACGGCCTGCGCCATCCCGCTGGAGGAGCTGTTCAGGCCGGTATAAGTCGCGTCTCCAGATTCCTCGGCCTGTCCTTCTCTCCTTTTCTCGTTCTCACTTTCTCCGTTTCTATCTCGCCGGCCTGAGGATTTCATAGACCGGCGTCGCCGTCGGCGTGGCGTGCTTGACGCGGATCAGCCGGCGGCGTTTCAGCGTTGCGACCGCCGCCTGCACCGCGCTGCGGCTCAGGCCGGTGGCACTCGCCAGCGCCGCGTACGATGCCTTGACCGACCGCGGCCGGGTCCGCGACGGCCTGGTCGCCAGCCAGAGATAGACCAGCACCGCCGATGCCTGGTGGTCGCGCGCCACCAGTTGCTGCAGCAGCACGTCGAGGACGCGGCGGTCCAGACCAACTATGTTATTGGGCACCATAGATCTCCCGAGAGACTTGGCGGAAATCTATTGGACGTGCCCGCCGCGGGCCAGCCGCACCGCCTCCTCCGTCACCCCCCTCCGTCTCCTTCGTCATCTCCCTCTCCTCCTTCTCCTGTCTAGTTTCCCGCCGTGCCTGAACTCCCGGAAGTCGAGACCATCGTCCGTGGCCTGCGACCCCGTATCGTCGGCCGGCGCATCACCGGCGCCGCGCTGTCGCACCCCGACATCCTCGCCGGCGTTTCGGCGGCGCGCCTGCTGCGCGAGCTCCGCGGCCGGACCATCGTCGCGGTCGAACGGCGAGCCAAGCACGCGCTGATCGTCACCGACACGAAGATCCTCGCCGTGCAGCCGGGAATGTCGGGCTCGCTGATTCATTACCGGCGGGCACTCACCGCCGCCGAGCACCGCTACGCGGTGCTCCGCTGTACGCTCGATGATGGCACCCGCCTCGTCTATCGCGACATCCGGCGCATCGGCACCATCCGCTGGGTCACCCCGGCCGCGTGGGCGAAGTATGCCGCCCGACTCGGCCCCGAACCGCTCGACCCGGCGTTCACCGCCGGGGATTTCGCGGCGCGGCTCGGCCGCAGCGCGTCGCCGATCAAGAAGGTTCTCATGGATCAGCGCTTCGTGGTCGGCGTCGGGAACATCTATGCCAACGAGGCGCTCTTCGCGGCAGGGATCGACCCCTCGATGCGCGCCCGCGACGTGCCGGCGACGAAGCTGCGGCGGCTTCACCACGAAGTCCGCCGGGTGCTGCAGCTGGCGATCGACCGCGAAGGCAGCAGCATCCGCAATTATGTCACCGGCACCGGCGAGTCGGGATCCTTCCAGACGGTGATGAAAGTCTATGGCCGCGCCGGCCAATCCTGCCTGCAGTGCGGCACCACGCTTACCGAAACCCATGAGATCGACGGCCGCAGCACGGTGTTCTGCTGGCGGTGCCAGAAGAGCAGTGAGAAGTGAGAAGGGAAAGCTCGACCGCTGGGATCGAGCTCGCAATCGGGGCTTCCCTTCTCACTTCTCGCTTCTCTCTTCTAACTTTCCATTCATGTCCGGCCTGGCACTGGCGCTTCCCGCCGCCGACCTCGACGCGCTGCGATTCCGGATCCAGCGCCTCGCGACGGATCGTCCCGGTGTGTACCGGATGGTCGACGCCGGCGGCAAGGTGCTCTACGTCGGCAAGGCGAAGGCGCTCCGCACCCGGTTGCTGACGTACTTCCGGGCCGAGTATCCCGACGACAAGCAGGCGCGGATCCTCCATGCCGCAAGTGATATCGCGTTCGAATACACGCCCAGTGAGTTCGCCGCCGCGCTCACCGAACTCAAGCAGATCCGCCGGTACCGTCCACCATTCAACGTGGCGATGAACCGCACCCGCAAACAGGCGTTCCTGGTGCTCACCGACGAGACCGCCCCGCGGCTGGTGGCGACCGGCGTGCCGGAACGCTTCCGCGGCAGGATCTACGGTCCGCTGCCTTCGCCGATGCGCACCACGAGCGCTGCCCGCACGCTTTCCGATCTGCTCGGTCTGCGCGATTGCCGGGCCGACATGCCGGTGCATTACGCCGAACAGGCGGACCTGTTCAGTGAGCCGCGCCGCGCGGCCTGTGCACGTTACGATTTCAGGACCTGCCTCGGCCCATGCGCGGGCCACGTGAGCGAAACGCGTTACCGCGAACAGGTCGAACGGGTCGCCGACTTCTGCGAAGGGAGGAGCGTGCATCCGGTCGATCGCATCGTCACCGAGATGACGTCACGCGCCGATGGTGACGACTTCGAAGGAGCGGTGCGGTGGCGCGAGCGATTCGAGTCGCTGGAATGGCTGCTGGCGGCGGTGACCCGCGCCCGGGCCACGCTGGAGCACCTGTCGTTCATCTATCGCGATCCGGGGAGCCACGGCGACGACCGCGTCTACCTCATCCGCGGCGGCGAGGTGCGTGCGACGTATCCCGATCCTGTCACGCCACTTGAACGGGAGGCGTTCCGTGCGGTGGTGCAGGCCGAATGCGCCGAATCGCAGCCGCCGCCCTGGCGCGTCGACGCCGAGCGCCTGCACCAGCGACTCCTCGTGATGTCGTGGTTCCGCACACACTCCGAAGCCTGGCGAAGGACAACGCCGCTCGAAGACTGGACCTAGCAAGAAGGAGAAGTCGAAGTCTTACCGCTTGCGGCGGCGCCGCGTCGCGGCGAGTCCGACCAGGCCCATCGCCATCAGCGACATCGTCGCCGGCTCGGGAACGGGCGACTCCGGTGTCCCCACGTCGACGAACATCTGAGCCGACGAGGCCTCGGCGCCGTTGGGGTCGTAGGCGATGAGATCGAACTCGTACTGGCCGTTTGCGTTCGGGTCGAACGTCGACTCGAAAAATCCGAGGTTCTCGGAATCCTGCTCGCCGATAAAGCAGCCGATGACGGGGAAGCAGTAATCCGGGACGCTGAACGACCCGGTCGTCCCGTTGCCGACCAGCGGATCGGTGTCGTAGAACAACGTATAGGTGTAATCGTCGACGTTCTCACCGACTGCGGCGAAGTCGAAGTTCCATGTCGACAGATAATTCGGATCCCAGAACTCGCCCTCACCCGGCTGCGCGAAGAAGGTATCAATCCCGTCATTGGTCACCAGCGGCCCACACGTCTCGGGCGGCGCGTTGTAACAGCGGCGCGTGGCAGTGAGGCCGAGCAGGACCCCGATGCTGCCGGAATCATTGGTTGCGACCGCGGTATTCGAGATCCCCGTCCCGCCGAAGTTGAGATCATGCGCGGTGAGCTGGGCGGAGAGCGCCGAGGGGATAAACATGGCAAGGGCGAGCGAAGCGGCGAACGTCGGAAAGTCACGGCGAATCATCGGGGACTCCGGAGACAGCGAGGAATGCTGGCAAACGGTCCTGCGAGCATGCATCCGACTGGGGCGCAAGTCGCGCACCGATAGAACGGTCAATCATTTCTGCGCGAAAGTTCCCGCCACCGGATGAAAGACCTTCCGGAGAGCCGCGGGATCCCGCTCCGACGATGCCATCACACGACAGGCAGTGTCGACGCCGTCCAACACCTGCACACTTCCCTCATTCTCTCCTTTTCTTCTTTTCTCCTTTCAGTCCTCGTCCGCCGCCGTCAGCGGCACCAGCCGCGCCCGTGGGGGAATTCCGGCTTCGAGCTCCATGATGCCGACCGACGCCGGGATGTCAAAGCGCCGCGGCCCGGCGCCACCGGGGTTCATCACCGTGACCACCACGTCGGCGAGTTCGATGAGCGGCATGTGCGTGTGGCCGTAGATGATGATGTCCGCGTCGGGAAACGCGGGTTGCAGCGTCGATGGATTGACGCCGCGTCCGAACTGGTCGCCGTGAGTCACCACGATCTGGAAGCCGTCGAGCTCCACGGTCGCGACCCTGGGCAGCAGCTTGCGGACTTCCGCGCCGTCGGTGTTGCCGTAGACGGCGGTGAGCGGCGCCATCTTCCGGAGCCCGTCGAGAATCGCACTGTTGCCCACGTCGCCGGCGTGCAGGATGTGATCGACCTCGCTGAACACCTCGGCGACCTCGGGACGCAGCAGGCCGTGGGTGTCGCTGATCACGCCGAGGCGCATCAACCTCCCCAGCGCGGCGCCACCGTCGCGTCGATGCCGAGGTGATCGAGGACCCGCTGCACGATGAAGTCGACCAATTCATCGATCGATGTCGGGCGATGATAGAATCCGGGTGCCGCCGGAATCACCACGGCGCCCGCTTCGGTCACCGCGGTGAGATTGCGCAGGTGGATCAGCGAGAACGGCGTCTCGCGCGGAACGAGAATCAGCCTCCGGCGTTCCTTGAGCGTCACGTCGGCGGCGCGTTCGATCAGCGAACGCGACGTGCCGCCGGCGATCGCGGCAACGGTGGCCATCGAGCACGGGCAGATCACCATGCCGCGGGTGCGATGCGACCCGGACGCGGGACGAGCACCGCGATCGTCGTCGGGATGCTCGTGGATCGACGACCAGTCGCCGCCGGTGCGGGCGCGAAGCTGCGCGGGATCGCTGATGCCCGTTTCGGTTTCGAGCAGGCGCCAGCCATGCGACGAGACGATCAGCTCGGTCGGCACGCGCTCGCGCGCCAGCACCTCGAGGAGCCGCACCGCGTACGGCGCGCCGCTCGCGCCGGTAATCGCAAGGACGACGGGAAGATCGGCCATCCGGAGAATCTAAGGAGAGAAAGAGGGAAGGAGGGAAAACAGGGAAAGAGAGAACCGCTTCCCTCCTTCTCTCCTTCCCTCCTTTTCTCCTGTTCTATCGAGCGATGCGGTCGACCAGCGCGAATGCGAACACGGTAAGACTCATCACCCCGTTCATGGTGAAAAAGGCGGCATTGAGTTTCGACAGATCGTCCGGCTTCACGAGGTGGTGTTCCCGGACCAGGATCAGCGCGGCGACACCGACACCGACGTAATACCAGAGGCCGAATCCCGCTCCCCATCCGAACAGCACCAGCGCCGGAATGGTGATCCCGTGTAGTACCTTGGCGAACAGGATCGCGCGGCTGGGCCCAAGCCGCACCACGGCGCTGTGCAGCCCTTCGTCGCGATCGAACGACTCGTCGGGGAGCGCATAGAAAACATCGAAGCCCGCGACCCAGGTCAGCACCGCGATGGTGATCACCAGCAGCAACCACCACGGCTGGCTCCAGCGCCCGGTCACCGCCAGCCAGCCACCGACCGGCGCGATCGCCAGCGAGAATCCCAGCCAGAGATGCGACCAGTCGGTAAAACGCTTGGCATAGCTGTACGCCAGGATCCAGCCCAGCGCCACGGGCGCCAGCGCCAGACAGATCGGATTGAGCAGCCCGGCCGCTACGAAGAAGACGATGCACGCAAACAGGACCGACGCCGCCGCCTGCTCGACCGAAATCGCGCCGCGGGGAATCTCCCGTTCGCGGGTCCGCGGATTGCGGCCATCGTAGATGCGGTCGGCGATCCGGTTGAAACCCATCGCGGCGAATCGCGCCGCGCTGAACGCCACCACCACCAGCACGACGACGCGCCATGTGAGTGGCGAGACGCGCGAGGCGGCCACTACGCCCAGCAGCGCAAATGGCAACGCGAAAACGGTGTGCGGCAGTTTGACGAGGGAGGCGTAGCGGGAGAGCAGCGCATTACCGGCGAATGTCTGACCTTCTGAGGCGGGACGTGAGAAGTGAGAAGTGAGAAGTGGCTCCGAGCGGTCCCCTTCTCTCTTCTCGCTTCTCACTTCTCTCTGTTCGTTCATCGAATCCCCAGTCGCGCCCACATCTCATCGACCCGCCGCTTCGTGGCGTCGTCCATCACGATCCGCTCGGGCCATTCGCGGGTGAAACCCTCTTCGGGCCACTTGCGGGTGCCGTCGATCCCCATCTTG